>DATAGN010000524.1:0-2230 GCA_036263715.1 Ramlibacter sp. | reverse complement strand
TACCGCGCGCCGGCGGCCACGCTGACCCCCTACCTCTACAGCCAGATCGCCTTCGCCATGCTGGGCGGCGTGCTGGTGTTTTCGCACGTGCCGGACACCCTCTCGCTGGCAGGTATCGGCATGATCGCGTTCTGCGGCGCCGCAGGTGCGTGGCTCACCGTCCGGGAAAGGCGCACCGAAACCGCCTGACATGCCATGGCCCAGTACTTCGAGTTGCATCCGGACAATCCGCAGCCGCGACTGCTGAAGCAGGCCGTGGCGATCCTCGCCGCGGGCGGCGTGATCGCGGTGCCCACCGATTCGAGCTACGCGATTGCGTGCCACCTCGACGACAAGGCGGCCGCCGACCGGCTTCGGCAGATCCGGCGCGTGGACGAGAAGCACCACCTCACGCTGCTCTGTCGCGACCTGAGCGAGCTGTCCAACTACGCGCGCGTCGACAACAAGCAGTACCGCCTGCTGAAGTCGGTGACGCCCGGCCCCTTCACCTTCATCCTCGATGCCACGCGCGAGGTGCCGCGCCGCGTGAGCCATCCGCAGCGAAAGACGATCGGACTGCGCGTGCCGGAGCACAGGGTGCTGCAGGAGTTGCTCGAGATGCACGGCGCACCGCTGCTCGCCACCACGCTCATCGACCCGCAGGACAGCGAGCCGCTGAACGACCCCGGCATGATCCGCAAGCGCTTCGAGAAACTGCTCGATGCCGTGATCGGCGCCGGCCCCTGCCCGCACCAGCCCACGACGGTGGTGGACCTCACGCCCATGGGCACCGGCGGCGATGCGGTGCTGGTGCGCGAAGGCCGTGGAGACGCCTCCCTCCTGGGCCTCTGAGACAATGGGCGGGTGGACTTCAACAACCTGATCCAGACCGTCCTGATCTATGCGCTGCCGGTGCTCTTCGCGATCACCGTGCACGAAGCGGCTCACGGCTACGTCGCCCGCCATTTCGGTGACAACACCGCCTACATGCTCGGGCGCGTCACGCTCAATCCGATGAAGCACATCGACCCCATCGGGACGATCCTGATGCCGGCGATGCTGTACTTCGCCACCTCGGGCGCCTTCCTCTTCGGCTATGCCAAACCGGTGCCGGTGAACTTCGGCCACCTGCGGCGGCCCAAGCGCGACATGATCTGGGTCGCGCTGGCGGGGCCGGCGTCGAACTTCATCCAGGCGATCCTGTGGGCGGTGCTGTTCATCGTGCTGGCCGCCACCGGGGTCGACGAGCGCTTCTTCCTCGACATGGCCAAGGCGGGCGTGCTGGTGAACCTGGTCATGTGGGCCTTCAACCTGTTTCCGCTGCCGCCGCTGGACGGCGGCCGCGTGCTGGTGGGGCTGCTGCCGGCGCGCCAGGCGTACGCGGTCAGCCGGATCGAACCCTGGGGTTTCTTCATCGTGCTGGGCCTGGTGCTGCTCGGGATCGTCAGCACCTACTGGCTGCGGCCGCTGATGTCGTTCGGCTACTAGCTGCTCGGGCTGCTGATGACGCCGCTGAACCTCCTCGTCTCCTGAAACCATGAGCGACACCGTCCGCTACCTCACCGGCATCACGACCACCGGCACGCCGCACCTGGGCAACTACGTCGGCGCCATCCGTCCCGCGGTACAGGCCAGCCGGCGCGCCGGGACCGAGAACTTCTACTTCCTGGCCGACTACCACGCGCTGATCAAGTGCGACGAGCCGGCCCGCATCCAGCGCTCCACGCTGGAGATCGCCGCCTGCTGGCTGGCCGCCGGCCTCGATCCGCAGCAGGTCTTCTTCTATCGCCAGTCGGACATCCCGGAGATCACCGAGCTGACCTGGCTGCTCACCTGCGTGACGGGCAAAGGCATCCTCAATCGCGCCCATGCGTACAAGGCCCAGGTGGACAAGAACACGGCCACGGGCGTCGACGTCGACGCAGAGGTGACCATGGGCCTGTTCATGTACCCGGTGCTGATGGCGGCCGACATCCTGATGTTCAAGGCGCACAAGATCCCGGTGGGCCGCGACCAGGTGCAGCACATCGAGATGGCGCGCGACATGGCCTACAGCTTCAACCACCTCTATGGCGAGCACCTCGTGCTGCCGGAGGCCGCGGTGGACGAGTCGGTGGCGCTGCTGCCCGGCCTGGACGGCCGCAAGATGAGCAAGAGCTACGACAACGTGATCGGCCTGTTCGCGCCGCGCGAACAGGTGCGCAAGTCGATCTTCTCCATCGTCACCGATTCGCGCGAGCCCGGCGAGCCC
>DATAGN010000523.1:0-5162 GCA_036263715.1 Ramlibacter sp. | reverse complement strand
TGAAGTTCGAGAAGGTGCGCCGGCCGGTGTTCCCGCTCGATCCGATGTAATCGGCTAGCGCTTCACCCCCGCGCCGCGCACTTCGACCCGCACTTCATCCGCCACGCGCCCGCGCGCGTCCACCAGTTGCACCACGTGCCGCCCCGGCCAGGGCAGCCAGCCGGCGTGCGCGCCGCCGGCGAAGTCGCGGCCGTCGATGCGCCAGCGCCAGGGGCCGGCGCCTTCCGCGCGCAGGTCCAGCCGCTGCCGCTGCGGCGGGATGTCGGGGTCGAGCGCAACGATCGTTCCGTTCGCCGGTGACGCGATGCGCGCCGCGCGCCGCGGCACCACGTCCACGGCGATCTCCGCCTGCTCCGTGCCCGGCACGAACCATTCGCCACGCGCCGCTTCGAGCTGCCCGCCGAAGCGCACCGCCTGCTGCACCACGCCCTTCGGCGGCAACGGAGCCTGCGAAGGCTCGCGGGCGTGCAGGTGGCGCATCAACGTGGCCCACACCGGTGCGGCGCCGCTCGTGCCGCTGACGTCGTGCATGGCCGCCCCGCTGGCATTGCCCACCCACACGGCCACCGTGTAGCGCTGCGAGAAACCGATCGCCCAGTTGTCGCGCATGTCCTTGCTGGTGCCGGTCTTCACCGCCGTCCAGAAACGCGTGGCCAGCAGGCTGTCGGTGCCGAAGGTGCGGGCGCGCGCATTCGGGTCGGCCAGGATGTCGCTGACGATGAAGGCCGCGGCGGGATCGATCGCCTGCACGGCCGGCGTGCGGGCAACGCCATCGCGTTGCCAGCACACCTCGCCGAATCGGCCTGCATTGGCGAGCGTGCGATAGGCATTGGCGAGACCCAGCAGCGGAACGTCGGCGCTGCCCAGCGCCAGGCTGTAGCCATACCAGTCGCCGCCTTCCTTCAGCGGCAAGCCGGCCGCGCGCAACTGGCGGTGGAAGGCCTCGGGCGTGACAATCACCAGCGTGCGCACCGCAGGCACGTTCAGCGATGCGCCGAGCGCCGTGCGCAACGACACCCAGCCCTTGAAGTGGTGGTCGTAGTTCTGCGGGATGTACAGGCCGGCGGCGGTGGGGATGTGGGCCGGCGAGTCGTCCAGCAGCGATGCCGCGGTCAGTCGCCTTTCCGCGATCGCCTGCGCATACAGGAAGGGCTTGAGCGTGGACCCCGCCTGCCGCAGCGCGGTGACGCCGTCCACTTCGGCCGCGCGGCTCAACTCGCCCGAGGAGCCGACCCACGCCAGCACCTCGCCGGAGGCGTTGTCCAGCACCATGACGGCGCCGTCCTCCACGTTGCGCCGCCGCAGCTCGCGCAGTTGCTGCTGCAGCGTCTGCACCGCCACGCGCTGCACGTCGGCGCGCAGCGTGGAGGCGACGCGCACCTGCCCGGCCGCCTGCCGCAAGGCGATGCGCGCCAGGTGCGGTGCGATGCCTTCGCTGGCCGCGTAGGCCTTGCGCTGCAGCGCGCCTGCCACCAGCATGTCGAGCGCCTCGCAATCCGCCTTGCCATCCATGTCGCGCAGCACGCCGCACGCGCGGCGCGTCACCTGGCGCGGCGAGGCATTCGGCGCCCGCACCAGGGCTGCCGCGACAGCCGCTTCCTGTGCATCCAGGCCATGCGCGGCCTTGCCGAAGAGCGTGCGCGAGAGCGCATCGATGCCGACCAGCTCGCCGCGGAAGGGAACGAGGTTCAGGTAGGCCTCGAGGATCTGGTCCTTGCGCCAGCGGCGTTCCAGCACGCCGGCCGCGGCCGCCTGCCCCATCTTCTGGCCGATGGAGCGGCCGCCCGGGCGATGCTGCCAGTCCTCGTCGAGCAGGCCGGCCAGCTGCATCGTGAGCGTGGAGGCGCCGCGCGTGCGCTGGTTCCACAGCGCGCCCCATGCAGCCGCGGACACCGAGCGCCAGTCGACGCCGCTGTGCTCCCAGAAGCGCTTGTCTTCCGACAGCACCAGCGCCGTGCGCAGTGCGGGCGAGACGTCAGAAACACCGATCCAGTCGCCGCGCCGCGCCGTGGTGTCGCTGCGCAGGCGCTGCAGCACTTCGCCGTGGCGATCCAGCAGCAGCATGTCGGACGGCTGGTGCGCGCGCCGCACCTCGTCGAAGGCGGGCAGCGCCAGCACCGGGCCCGCCCACGCCAGCAGCGACGCGGCAAGCAACGCGCGCGCCTTCATCGCCCCGCCTCCACCTTCACGCGCACGTTCGGCAGCTCACCGAACATTTCCGGGGCGTACAGCGCCTCGACGCGCGTGGGCGGCAACGCGAAGTCGCCCACGTTGTTCAGGCGCACCGTGTACTCCAGCTTCGTCACGCCCTTGGGCACGAACTCGAAGTAGCTGCGGAAGGACTCGAAGCTGCGCTCCTCGAAGGCGGGCCAGGCACCCGTGGGCGCCTGCTGGTTGCGGGTGGCCACCTGCGAATCGCGCCCGAGCCCGGAGCCCAGCAAGGTGGACCCGCCAGGGATCGGATCGGTCACCACCACCCAGGACATGTCGGAGGCTGCATCCACTTCGAGTGCGACGCGCAGCACGTCGCCGCGACTGTAGCGGCCGGCAACCGCCTGTTCCACCGGGGTGATCGTCTTCTTCACCTGGAAGCCGGCGTTGAACGGTGCCTTCAGCGGAACCGCAGCGAGCGACTGCACCGTGAGCCACGGCCGCCCCGTACCCTGGTGCGCCACCTGCAAGGTTTCCTTGGCGCCGTCCTTGCCCCAGGGCAGCTGCGCGGCGCGCTCGGTCTTCGCCCATTCCACGGATGCAGCGGCGGCGCCGAGCGCCGCCCGCGTGCTGCCGGCCACCGGCGTAGCCTCGAAACTGCGCGAGAACTTCTCCAGTGCGAGGCCGCCCCACAGGTTGGCCGTGGTGGTGTGCCAGGCCCCGCGCTGCTGCCGCGCGATGAAGCCGGAGGCGAGCCGGCCCATGTCGTCCTTCCATGCCGGGTCCTCCAGCACGGCGAGGATCAGGCGCGCGGTATTGACGTCGCCATTGACCATCAGCCACCACCAGTAGTCCTCGCGTTCGGTGCTGAAGACCAGCTTGGTGCCCACGTACGACAGGCGCGAGCGCAGGACCTGCTGCGCCTGCGCCAGGCGCTGCTCGCGTTGCGGCGCATCCGCCACCCGCCGCAGGATGTTCAGCCAATCGATTACGGCGTGCGTCGGCCACTGGTTCGGCGCTACCGTGATGCTGGCGAGCATGCGTCCCTGCGCCTTGCCGTACCGGGACAAGGCTTCGAGGGCGGCAAGCTTGCGCACGTCCAGGTCCTTGCGCGGGCTCCAGTGATCGCGCTGGATGCGGCCTTCGACGAAAGCGACGAGGCCGCGCTCCATCGGCGCGCGCGCCTCGGCGGGGATCGCGAATCCTGGTGCAAGCGACGCGGCTTCGTGCGTCGCCGCCAGCAGGTACGCGGTCAGCGCATCGCTGCCGCGGTTGCCTTCGCCGTCGCGTGGCGGGAAGTAGTTCGCCAGGCCGTCCGCGTCCAGGTAGGTGGGCAACTGCGCCACGACGGCCTGCCACATCTTCTCGTCGCGCATGCCCACCGCCTTGCTGGTCTTCTGCTCGAGGCAGGTGAAGGGATAGTTCGCGAACCACTCGCGCACGGCGGGCAGTCCTTCGGCCAGCCGCGGCTGCAGCGCGACGCGCACGCCGCCGCGCCGCTCGCCGCTGCTGGAGGCCAGCGCGCCGGGCGGGGGCGCGACTTCCAGCGTGTACGGTGCCTCCAGCTGCACCAGCGTCGCCTGCTGCACCGTGGTCGGCACCGCCGGCACGATGCGCTGCCGCGCCTTGAGTGCATCGCGGGCGCCGCCGAGCGTGTCCCGCGCCTCGATCTCCCACAGGATCGCCTCGGGCCGGGTGTGGGCCAGTGCCGCGGGCGCCGTCACCATCCAGGCCACTTCGCGCGCTTCGCTCGGCGGGATGTCGACCACCTGCGGCTGCAGCGCCAGCAGCGTCGCCCGCGGGGTCACCTCCACCTTCATCGGCTTGCCGGTGGTGTTGC
The DNA here is from genome assembly GCA_036263715.1 of Ramlibacter sp. Classification (GTDB taxonomy): domain Bacteria; phylum Pseudomonadota; class Gammaproteobacteria; order Burkholderiales; family Burkholderiaceae_C; genus Ramlibacter. Next base: position 1,171 of record DATAGN010000523.1, on the reverse strand, counting down.
GCAGCGTGAGCTGGGCGCGGTACTGGTCCTCCTCGCGCACCAGCGGCGGCAGTCCACTGATGATCTGCAGGTCCTGCGTGGCGCGGATCGTAGCCGCGCCGGTGCCGAAGAGGCCCGTGCCCATGTCGGCGACGGCGACGATGCGGAAGCTGGTGAGCGCGTCATTGAGCGGCACGTCGACGGTGGCCTGCCCCTGCGCGTCGAGCGCGACGCGCGGGTTCCACAGCAGCAGCGTGTCGAGCAACTCGCGCTGCGGGCTCTTGCCGCCGCCTCCGCCCGCGGGGACGGCCTTGCGGCCGTAGTGCCGCCGCCCGATGATCTCCATCTGCGCGGTGGCGGTCTGCACGCCCCAGGCCCGCCGCTGCAGCATCGACTCCAGCAGCTTCCAGCTGTCGTTGGGCATCAGTTCCAGCAGCGCCTGGTCGACGGCCGCCAGTGCCACCTCCGCATGCGCGGCGGGTTGGCCATTCGGCTGCCGCACCTGCAGCGTGACCTTGGCGACGCCGCGCACCGGGTAGCTTTCGCGATCCGCCTTGACGCTGACCGCCAGCTCGTGCGCCTTGGTGCCGACGCGGAATTCGGCGACGCCGAGCCGGTACGCGGGCTTGGCCAGGTCGACCAGCGCAGTCGGCGCGACGTACTCGCGTCCTTCGAACCAGAACGCCGTCCACCATTCGCGCGGCGCCTTGTAGCCCCAGGTGAAGAAGCTGTACCACGGCACTTCGCGCAGGCGCCCGCGCAGCGCCAGCACGCTGACATACACGTTGGGTCCCCAGCCCTCCTCCACCTTCAGGCTGATGGTGGGATCGTCCCCGCGCAGTTGCACCAGCTGCGTCTGCAGGATCCCTTCGCGCTCCACCGCCACGAGCGCGGTGGCGAAGCGGAAGGGCATGCGCACCTGCAGCCGCGCCGTCTCGCCCGCCTGGTACGACTTCTTCTCCGGCAGCACGTCGATGCGGTCGTGGTCCTCGCCGCCGAACCACAACTCGCCCTGGCGCGTGACCCACACCGAACTCGCGGCCTGGATGCTGTTGCCCTGGGCGTCCTTCGCGGTCACCACCAGCTCCACCTCGCCGGCTTCCGCGAGCTTCGTCTCGCACAGCAGCAGGCCGCGGTGGTCGCTCTTGCCGCTGCAGACGCTGCCCAGGTCCTTCGCCTTCGTTTTGTTGTC
>DATAGN010000522.1:0-4926 GCA_036263715.1 Ramlibacter sp. | reverse complement strand
TCGCTGATCAGGTCCAGGTGCAGCGAGCTGGTCTCGATGCTCTGCACCGTGTTTTCGGCCAGGCGCGTGAGGTGCGTGCCCGCATAGGCGCGCTCCAGGTCGCGAAAGCGCGCCTTTTCCTCCAGCAGCTTCTGCGCGTCGCGCAGCGACCCGTTGAGGAACACGCTCATGCCCAGGCGCAGGTTGTCGACCAGGCGCGTGTGCAGCTCGCAGATCTCCGACATGCCCGCGTCGGAGAAGTTGCGGCCCTTCCTGATCTTCTTGTCCTCGATGTCCTGGAGGATGCGCTCGATGATGTCGCCGATCTGCTCCATGTTGATCGTGAAGCTGATGATGTCGGTCCAGCGGCGGCTTTCCTCCTCGCCCAGCGCCTCGCGTGAGATCTTGGTCAGGTAGTACTTGATCGCGGAATAGAGCTGGTCGACCGTGTCGTCCATCCTGCGCAGTTCTTCCGCCAGGCGCAGGTCATCGTCCTTGATGACGCGCAGCGTGCCGAGCAGCATGGTCTCGACGACGTCGGCCTGGTGCAGCGCCTCGCGCGCCGCATTCGAGATGGCCAGCGAGGGCGTGGCCAGCGCGGACGGGTCCAGGTGGTGGGGCCGGCCCGGCATGCGGGCCGCGTCTTCCTTGGGCAGCCAGTGCGCCACCCAGCGCGCCACCACGTGCGTGAAGCCGAGGAAGGCCAGCCCGAGCACCGTGTTGAACGCAAGGTGGAACAGCACGATCGCCGTACCCGTGTCGGGCAGCAAACGGTGCAGCTCGCGCGACCACCACGCCACGAAAGGCACGGCGGCCAGCACGCCCAGTAGCTTGAACACGAGGTTTCCCAGCGGCACCTGCCGCACTTCGACGGCCGCCCTGGCGGTGACGAGGACCGCCAGCACGCCGCTTCCCAGGTTGGCGCCGAGCACCAGCCCGAGCGCCACATCGATCGGGATCGCACCGGTTGCGGCGAGCGTGGCGGTGAGCAGCACGACGGCGAGGCTGGAGTAGGCCAGCACGGCCAGCAGCGCACCCACCGTCACTTCCAGCAGCACGTCGCTGGCCAGCGAGAGCAGCAGCGCCTGCACCGCCGGCGAGCGCACCATCACGGAGGTGCTCTCGCCCACCAGGCGCAGCGCCAGCAGCATGAGGCCGAGCCCGATCAGCACGCGGCCGATGCGGCCGGCGGGTGCGTCCTGCCGCGTGATGAACAGGACGACACCGGCCAGCGTGAGCAGCGGCGAGAGCCAGGACAGGTCGAGCGAGAACACCACGGCCATGAGGCTGGTGCCGATGTCGGCCCCGAGCATCACCGCCAGCGCCGTCGGCAGCGCCACGAGCCCCTGGCCCGCGAACGCGGAGACGATCAGCGCGGTGGCCGTGCTGGATTGCACGAGTGCCGTGACGCCGAGGCCGGCCAGGGCGGCCGTGGGCCGCGTGCCCATGCTGCGGGCCAGCACGTGGCGCAGGTTTGCGCCGAACACGCGCAGGATGCCGGTGCGAACCAGATAGGTGCCCCACACGAGCAGGGCCACGGCCGCCAGGAGGTTGAGCAGTTGTGTCATTCCCGGCGGGCACCCGAACCCGCTGCGCTCAGTCGACCTTGGCGCCGGAAGCGCGCACCACCTCGCCCCAGGCCTTGATCTCCTCGGCCATGAACCTGGCGAATTCCGCCGGCGTGCCGCCACCCGGCTCCGCGCCGTCGGACGCCAACGCACTCTTCACGGCGGGGCTGTTCATCGCGGCGATGGTCGCCTCGGTGAGCTTGGCCATCACGTCCCTCGGCGTGCCCGCGGGCGCGAGCAGGCCGGCCCAGGACGTGACGGAGAAGTTCTTCAGGCCCACTTCCTGCATCGTCGGCAGGTCGGGCGCGGCGGTGGAGCGCTTGTCGGAGGTGACGCCCAGCCCCTTGAGCTTGCCGCTGCGCGAGTGGCCGATGGCGCTGGGGATGGTCTCGAAGCCGAACTGCACCTCGTTCGCCATCAGCGCCATCATGGCCGGACCGCCGCCCTTGTACGGCACGTGCTTCACGTCGGTGCCCGTCACGCCCTTGAAGATCTCGCCCGCCAGGTGCGCGGGCGAACCGCTGCCCGAAGACGCGAAAAAGGTCTTGCCGGCATTGGCCCTGGCGTACGCGACCAGGTCCTGCACGTTGTTCACGCCCAGCTGCGGCGGCACCACCAGCAGCAGCGGGTACTTGGCCACCAGCGTGATCGGCTCGAAGCTCTTGACCGGATCGAACTTCAGCTTGTACAGGTGCGGGTTGATCGCCTGGCTGCTCAGGGTCGCCATGAAGACCGTGTAGCCGTCGGGCGGCGCCGCCGCGACCAGTTCGGCGGCGACGTTGCCCGCGGCGCCCGGCCGGTTGTCCACGATCACCTGCTGGCCGATGGTCTCGGTCATGCGCTGCGCCAGCACGCGGGCCAGCTTGTCCGTGGAGCCGCCCGCGGCGAAGCCGACCACCATGCGGATCGGCTTGGCCGGGAACGCCTGCGCGAGGGCGCTGCCCGCGCCCACCACGCCGCAGCACACGAGGGCGCAAGCCAGGGTTCTTCTGATCACGTTCGTCTCCTTCAGGTCCATCCGACGGCAAGCGGCTGCCGTCAAGCCACCTGGTTCAGCACCAGGTCCATCACGTCGAAATTGCGCAGGCGCCGGCGCGGAACCTCGCGCAGGGGGCGGTTGAAGAGCAGCGGCACCCGCTGTTCCGAAGCGCCGCCGTGCGAGCGCAGCGGCACGTCGAGGCCGGACAGGTCGTGGCGCGAGGCGGAGGTGCCCAGCACGGCGAGCCGCTCGCTGGTGACCACCAGGTCGCCGATGCGCTCTGGCGGCAGTTCGAATTCCGCCGCGGCTTCGGCCCGCGTGAGCACGCGCTCGACTTCCGGCAACTTCGCGAGCAGGGCGGCCGCTTCGCCGCGCACCGAGGCGTCCTTCACGTACACAGTGGCGAAGGAACCCAGGGCGCCGTGGTGCACCACGTACGGGTCCGTGATCGGCAGCAGCACGCGGGTGGCGCCGGGGCCGTATTCGAGGTCCAGGACGTCCTGCAGGAAGACGATGTTCGGCCGGCCCGCCGCATCGGTCTTGGCGTTCATGCCGTGGTCCGCCGTGACGGCGATCACGCAGCCCATCGCATCGAGCTGCTGCAGGTAGCGGTCCATCATCGCGTAGAAGCTGTTGGCGCCCTCGGTGCCCGGTGCGAACTTGTGCTGCACGTAGTCGGTGGTCGACAGGTACATGAGGTCGGGGCGCTGCGTGCGCATCAGCTGCACGCCGGCGGCGAAGACGAACTCCGACAGGTCGGCGCTGTACACGGAGGGCAGCGGCAGGCCCACCTGCTGCAGCACGTTCGCGATGCCGTTCTCGGCCTGGGTGGCCTGGTCGGCCTTCTCCGCCGAAAAGCAGATGCCCTGCAGGCCGTGGCCGAGCAGCGTGCGCAGCTTGTCCTTGGCCGTGACCACCGCCACCTTGCAACCCGCGGCGGCGGCGCGCGCCAGGATGGTCGGAGCTCGCAGGTAGCGCGGGTCGTTCATCAGCACTTCCTCGTTGCGCTCCGGGTCGAGGAAGAAGTTGCCGCAGATCCCGTGCACGCTGGGAGGCACGCCCGTCACGATGGACAGGTTGTTCGGATTGGTGAAGGAGGGCATCACGCAGTCGCCGGCGAGCACGCTGCCGCGCTGCGCCAGCGACGCGAAGAAGGGTGCGACGCCCGCCTGGATCGCCTGGTTGACGTATTCCTGCTCGCAGCCGTCCACGCACACGACCACGGTGGGTGCGGCGGGCAGGCGGTAGCGGCGGTCGTTGACGGAGATGGTGTTCGTGTCCATGTGCCCACCTTAAGGCGCGAGCGGAATTGACACCATCGAAAAATAGTCGCGGATGCGTGATAGAAACTGACGGACATGCCGCACCAGCTCCCGCCCCTGAATGCCCTGCGCGTCTTCGAAGTGACTGCCCGTGCCGGCAGCTACACCGAAGCCGCGCGCGAACTGCACCTGACCCACGGCGCCATCAGCCGCCAGATCCGGCTGCTCGAAGAGGCGCTCGGGCAGCCGCTGTTTCGCAAGGAGGGCCAGCGCATGGTGGCCACCGGCCACGCCAAGGCGTTCGCCCGCGAGATCAGCGCTGCGTTCGACCACATCAGCGACGCGGCGCGCCGCTACGGCAAGAAGGCCAGCAGCAAGGTCATCCGGGTCAACGCGCCGGCCACGCTGGCGATGCGCTGGTTGATCCCGCAGCTGCCTTCCTTCCGCGCCGCCCACCCGGACGTGGAAGTGCGCGTGTCCACCGCCTTCAGCAACGACGCGGTGCTGCGAGGCAGCTTCGACGTGGGCATCCGGCGCATTCCCGAGGACAAGGCGCAGTTCGAGGTGCTGCCGCTGTTCTCGGAATACGCCACGGTCATCGCCAGCCCCGCTTACCTGCAGCAGCGCAAGCTGCGCCGGCCCGCGGACCTGGCCAGGGCGACCTGGCTGTCGACGGAGTCACGCCCCGGGGACTGGGAGAACTGGCTCGCCGCCGCCGGTGCCGCGGACCTGCGCGCCGGACAGATGCTGCGCTTCGACCACTTCTTCGTGACCCTGCAGGCCGTCGTCGACGGCATGGGCATCGGCATCGGCCCGTTTCCCACGCTTGCCAGCGACCTGGAGCTGGGGCGCATCGTCACGCCGTTTCCGCAGTTGCGCAGCAAGGGCAGCGACTACTTCGCCGTGGTGCCGCGCGACTCCGACAAGCCCCGGTTCCTGCGCGATTTCCTGGGCTGGCTCGGGTCGCGGGCGGTGTAGCAGGCGCGGCGCTGCATGGGTTAGGATGGGTTCGGCCGACGTCTTGCTGCACTGCAGGGCTGCATTCCTGGTCCTCCCGCACGGCGGGAGCCGTGCAAGGTCCCAACGATGAGAGAGCAACATGCCCAAACCCAACTACGGCTTCGAGAAGCGCCAGCGC
>DATAGN010000521.1:0-5421 GCA_036263715.1 Ramlibacter sp. | reverse complement strand
GTGCCGCACACGCTGGCCTTCACGTTCTTTCCCGCCTGGGTCTCGAGCCTGCGGGAGAAGTTCGGCCCCATCAAGAGCAGGCTGATCGCGCTGAATGTCCACGACGCCGCGATGCGGCTGGTGGAAGGCAGTTGCGACGTGCTGATCGCCTACCACCATGCGTCGCAGCCCCTGCAGCTCGATGCCGATCGTTACCAGATGGTGGTGCTCGGCCAGGAGACGCTGGCGCCGTACTGCAAGCCGGACGCCGACGGCCAGCCGCTGTTCCGGCTGCCGGGGCGCGCCGGCCAGCTGCTGCCTTATCTCGGATACGCGCCCGGCGCCTACCTGGGCCGGGTAGCTGACTTGATCCTGAAGCAGGCCGGCACCGCGATCCACCTCGATCGTGTTTACGAAACGGACATGGCCGAAGGCCTGAAGGTGATGGCGATGGAGGGCCACGGCATCGCCTTCCTGCCGCACAGCGCAGTCAAGAAGGAGCTGCGCGGCAAGCGCCTCGTCACCGCCGCGCCTGCGGAGTTGCCGGGGCTGGAACTTGCCATGGAAGTGCGTGCCTACCGGGAGAAGCCGGGTGCGCGGGAAGCGCCCAAGAGCGCGGCGCAGGCCCTGTGGGAGTTCCTGGCCGCCCCAGCGGGCAACCGGGCATAAACCCTGCTTACCACTGGCAGCCGCAGGCTCTAAGCTCGCGACCACGAATCGGGCTGTCCGGCCGCTGCGCCGTCCCGCCTAGAATTTCGGTTTTGCATTGCTTCAATGCGCTTCACCTCAGGAGATCTGGAATGAACAACAAGTACCTGCTGGCCATCGCGGCCGCGGCTGCGACCGTCGCGTCCACGGGCGCCTACGCGCAGGCCAACGACACCATCGCCAAGGCCAAGGCCGCGGGCAAGGTGGTGATGGGCGTGCGTGAATCTTCCGCCCCGCTGTCCTACACGCTGGGCAACAACCAGTTCACCGGCTACCACGTGGAACTCTGCCAGCGCATCCTGAAGTCGGTGCTGCCGGGCGTGGCGGTGGAATACGTGCCCGTCACGTCCGCCAACCGCATCCCGCTGGTGCAGAACGGCACCGTCGACATCGAGTGCGGCTCCACCACCAACAACGCCACGCGCCAGAAGGACGTGTCCTTCGCGCTGACCACGTACGTCACGGAAGTGCGCACCGCAGTCAAGGCCGACTCCAAGATCAATTCGGTCGCGGACCTGAACAACAAGACCGTGGCGACCACCACGGGCACCACCTCGGTGGCGCTGCTGCGCAAGAACAAGCGGGCGCAGAACATCCAGTTCAAGGAGGTCTACGGCAAGGACCACGCCGACAGCTTCCTGCTGCTGGAGTCCGGCCGCGCCGACGCCTTCGTGATGGACGACAACATCCTGGCGGGCCTGATCGCCGCTTCGCAGAACCCCAAGGGCTACAAGATCGTGGGCGAGACGCTGAACGTCGAACCCATCGCGATCATGGTCCGCAAGGACGACCCGAAGTTCAAGAAGGCGGTGGACGACTACATCCGCGGCGCCATCAAGGCCGGTGAACTGCAGCTGCTGTACACCAAGTGGTTCATGCAGCCGATCCCGCCCAAGAACACCAGCGTCAACCTGAAGATGGGCTCCATCCTCACGGGCCTGCTGAAGAACCCGTCGGACGCTCCGGCCGAAGAGTTCAACAAGTAAGCGCAACGCCGGCCGCGGCAACCCCGCGGCCGGCGCCAGAACAAGAACGACGAGGGATCCGCGATGGCCATGGAATGGCAGGTCTTCTGCCTGGACACGATCGACAAGACGCCGATCGCCAGTTGCTTCGGCACCGGGGGGCGCACCGGCACGCAGAGCTACCTGGACTGGCTGATCTCCGCCTGGGGGCAGACCATCCAGGTGGCGGCGCTGTCGATGGTGGTCGCGCTCGTGATCGGATCGCTCATCGGCATCCTGCGTACGCTCCCGGACAGCCCGTGGCTGTCGCGATTTGCCAATGCCTGGGTGGAGCTGTTCCGCAACATTCCGCTGCTGGTCCAGATCTTCCTCTGGTACCACGTGATGCCGGTGCTGATCCCGGTATTCGCGGACACGCCCAAGCTGGTGCTGGTGGTCATGGCGCTGGGCCTCTTCACCTCGGCGCGCGTGGCCGAACAGGTGCGCGCGGGCGTGCAGTCGCTGCCGCGCGGGCAGCGCTACGCCGGCATGGCGGTGGGCTTCACCACGCCGCAGTACTACCGCTACGTGCTGCTGCCGATGGCCTTTCGCATCATCATCCCCCCGCTCACCAGCGAGGCGATGAACATCTTCAAGAATTCCTCGGTCGCGTTCGCGGTGTCCATCACCGAACTGACCTTCTTCGCCCAGCAGGCGGGCGAGGAAACCTCCCGCGGCATCGAGATCTACATGGCCGTGACCGGCCTGTACGTCGTGTCGGCGCTGGCGATCAACCGCGTCATGGCCTTCATCGAGAAGCGCGTGCGCGTGCCGGGCATGGTCGCCAGCACCACGGGCGGCGGGCACTGACATGCCGGCACTCGACTTTTCCTTCTTCACGCTCGACGTCTTCCGGGCGTACGTGCTCAAGGGGCTGTACTTCAGCCTGGCCCTGACGCTGGTCGCCACCATCGGCGGCATCGTGTTCGGCACGGTGCTGGCGCTCATGCGCCTGTCGGGCATCAAGCTGCTGGAGCTGCCGGCGGCCATCTACGTCAACGGCATGCGGTCGATCCCGCTGCTGATGGTGCTGCTGTGGTTCTTCCTGCTCGTGCCCTTCCTGATCGGCCGGCCGATCGGCGCGGAGATGACGGCGGTGATCACCTTCATCGCCTTCGAGGCCGCGTACTTTTCGGAGATCGTGCGCGCCGGCATCCAGTCGATCGCGCGGGGCCAGGTCTACGCCGGCCAGGCGCTGGGCATGACGTATGCGCAGAACATGAAGCTGGTGATCCTGCCGCAGGCCTTTCGCAACATGATCCCGGTGTTCCTGACGCAGACCATCATCCTGTTCCAGGACACGTCGCTGGTCTACATCATCACCGCGCACGACATGCTGCACGGCTTCACCGTCGCCGGCTCGAACCTGAGCCACCCCCGCGAGGCCTACATCCTGGCGGCGCTCTTCTACTTCGTCATCTGCTTCTCGCTGTCGTGGATCGTCAAGCGCGTCCAGCAGAAGATTGCCATCATCCGCTGAGAGACCACCATGGCCGACCAACAACCCATGATCGATATGCGCAACGTGTCCAAGTGGTACGGACCGGTGCAGGTGCTGCACGAATGCTCGGTGCAGATCAACAAGGGCGACGTCGTGGTGGTCTGCGGCCCGTCCGGCTCCGGCAAGTCCACGCTGATCAAGACCGTCAACGCGCTCGAGCCTTTCCAGAAGGGCGACATCTGGGTCAACGGCATCCACGTCAACGATCCCAAGACCAACCTGCCGCAGCTGCGCAGCCACGTTGGCATGGTGTTCCAGCACTTCGAGCTGTTCCCGCACCTGTCGGTGACCGAGAACCTGACCATCGCGCAGGTCAAGGTGCTGGGGCGCAGCAAGGACGAGGCGATGACGCGCGGCTTGAAGATGCTGGACCGCGTGGGCCTGATGGCGCACAAGGACAAGTATCCGGGCCAGCTTTCCGGCGGCCAGCAGCAGCGCGTCGCCATCGCCCGAGCGCTTTCGATGGACCCCTACGTGATGCTCTTCGACGAGCCCACCTCCGCCCTCGACCCCGAGATGGTCGGTGAGGTGCTGGACGTGATGGTGGGCCTGGCCAAGGAAGGCATGACCATGATGGTGGTCACCCACGAGATGGGCTTCGCCCGCAAGGTCGCCAACCGCGTGATCTTCATCGACGTCGGTGGCCACATCCTGGAGGACTGCTCGACCGAGGAGTTCTTCGGCAACGCCGACGCGCGCCAGCCGCGCACCAAGGACTTCCTGAACAAGATCCTGTCGCATTGATCGTCATCCCCGCGGAGGCGGGGATCCAGAGCTTCCAAAGGCGCCGGACCGCGGCGCTTTTCGCTTTCCTGGGCGCCCTGGATCCCCGCCTCCGCGGGGATGACGAGGGTGGGACAATCCAGCGCATGTCCCAGACCCTCACCATCACCCGCCCCGACGACTGGCACCTGCACGTGCGCGACGGCGCGGCCATGGCCTCGGTGGTGCCGCATTCTGCGGCGCAGTTCGGCCGGGCGCTGATCATGCCCAACCTGCGGCCGCCGGTGACCACCGCGTCACTGGCCGCGGCCTACCGCGAACGCATCCTGGCCGCCACGCCGCAGGGCATCGACTTCGAGCCGCTGATGTCGCTGTACCTCACGGACAACCTGTCGCCCGACGAGGTGCTGCTGGCGCGCCGCGCCGGTGTCGTGGCCGCCAAGCTGTATCCGGCAGGCGCCACCACCAACAGCGATGCCGGCGTGACCGACATCCGCAAGACCTACAAGACGCTCGAGGCGATGCAGCGCAGCGGCATGCTGCTGCTGGTGCATGGCGAGGTGACGGACCCCGCCGTCGACATCTTCGACCGCGAGGCCGTGTTCATCGAGCAGCAATTGAAGCCCCTGCGGCGCGACTTCCCGGAGCTGAAGATCGTCATGGAACACATGACGACGAAGGAGGCGGTGCAGTACGTGCGGGACGCCGACGCCTTCCTGGCCGGCACGATCACCGCGCACCACCTCCTGTACAACCGCAATGCGATCTTCACCGGCGGCATCCGCCCGCACTACTACTGCCTGCCTGTGCTCAAGCGCGAGGTACATCGCCAGGCGCTGCTGGAGGCGGCGACCAGCGGCAGCCCGAAGTTCTTCCTGGGCACCGACAGCGCACCGCACCCGGCCATCCTGAAGGAGCACGCGCTGGGGTGCGCCGGCTGCTACACGGCGCTGTCGGCCATGGAGCTGTATGCCGAAGCGTTCGACAGCGTCGGCGCGATCGACAAGCTCGAAGGGTTCGCCAGCTTCCACGGCGCCGACTTCTACGGCGTGCCGCGCAACAGCGGCACGCTCACCCTGAAGAAGGAGACCTGGCAGCTGCCGGAGAAGGTGCCCTTCGGCGAGACCGAGCTCAAGCCGCTGCGCGGTGGCGAGACGCTGGCCTGGCGGGTGGTGGCATGAACCCGGCAAAGCCCCGCGTGGCCTTGCTGATCGACGCCGACAATTCGCCGGCCAGCAAGCTCCCGCTGATCCTGAACGAGCTCTCCACCATCGGCGAGACCAACATCCGGCGGGCTTACGGAAACTGGAAGAAGAACGAGCTGAAAGGCTGGGAGGAGCAGCTGCACGAGCACGCGATCCGCCCGATGCAGCAGTTCGACTACAGCAAGGGGAAGAACGCGAGCGACATGGCGATGATCATCGACGCGCTCGACCTGCTCTACACGGACCGTCCCGATGCCTTCGGCATCGTCTCGTCCGACGCCGACTTCACGCCGCTGGTGAT
>DATAGN010000520.1:0-2339 GCA_036263715.1 Ramlibacter sp. | reverse complement strand
GTCGACGAGGCGGTGCTGATGTCCGACCGCGTGGTGATGATGACCAACGGCCCGGCGGCCACCATCGGCCAGATCCTGGACGTGCCGCTGGCCCGCCCGCGCAACCGCATAGCCCTCGCCGAGGACCCCACCTACAACCATTGCCGGCAGGAAATCCTGTCCTTCCTGTACGAGAAGCAGCGCAAGGTGGAACCGATCACCCGCCCCGCCGGTGGCTTCATGCGCAAGGAAAAGGCGGCCGCATGAAGAAATCCAAGCTGGTCCTGGTCGGCAACGGCATGGCCGGTGTCCGCACCATCGAGGAGCTGCTGAAGATCGCGCCGGAGCTGTACGACATCACGGTGTTCGGCGCCGAGCCGCACCCGAACTACAACCGGATCCTGCTGTCGCCGGTGCTGGCGGGCGAGCAGACGCTGGACGAGATCGTGCTGAACTCCTGGGAGTGGTACGAGCAGAACGGCATCCGGCTGCACGCGGGCAAGAAGGTGGTGCAGGTCGACCGCGTGCGCCGGGTCGTGCGGGCCGACGACGGAACCGAGGAGCCCTACGACCGGCTGCTGCTGTGCACCGGGTCGAACCCCTTCATGCTGCCGGTGCCGGGCAAGGACCTGCAGGGCGTCATCGCCTACCGCGACATCGCCGACACCAATGCAATGATCGAAGCGGCGCAGAAGTACCGCAAGGCCGTTGTCATCGGCGGCGGCCTGCTGGGGCTGGAAGCGGCCAACGGCCTGAAGAAGCGCGGCATGGACGTGACCGTGGTGCACGTGATGCCCTGGCTGATGGAACGCCAGCTCGACGAAGTGGCGGGCAAGCTGCTGCAGAAGTCGCTGGAGGAACGCGGCCTGCACTTCCGCATGGGCGCGCAGACGCAGGACATGGTCGGCGGCAGCGACGGACGCGTCGGTGCCGTCCGATTCAAGGATGGCACGCAAGCGGAGGCCGACCTGGTGGTCATGGCCGTCGGCATCCGCCCGAACACGGAGCTGGCGGAAAAGGCCGGCTTGCACTGCAACCGCGGCATCGTCGTGCACGACACGATGCAGACCGTAACCGACGCGAGGATCTACTCGGTCGGCGAGTGCGCCGCGCACCGCGGCATCGCCTACGGCCTGGTCGCTCCCCTCTTCGAGCAGGCCAAGGTGGCCGCCAACCACCTGGCGCAATTCGGCATCGGCCGCTACAGCGGCTCGCTCACGTCCACCAAGCTCAAGGTGACCGGCATCGACCTGTTCTCGGCCGGCGAATTCATCGGCGGCGACGGCACCGAGGAGATCGTGATGAGCGATCCCTTTGCCGGCGTCTACAAGAAGCTGGTCATCAAGGACGACAAGCTGGTGGGCGCCTGCCTGTACGGAGACACGGTGGACGGCAGCTGGTACTTCAAGCTGCTGCGCGAGGGCCGCAAGATCGGCGACATCCGCGACAAGCTGATGTTCGGCGAGTCGAACCTGGGCGACGCCGGCCACCAGGGGCAGAGCAAGGCGGCAGCCATGGCGGACACGGACGAGGTGTGCGGCTGCAACGGGGTCAGCAAGGGCAGCATCTGCAAGGCCATCAAGGACAAGGGCCTGTTCACGCTCGACGAGGTGCGCAAGCACACCAAGGCCAGCGCGTCCTGCGGCTCCTGCACCGGCCTCGTCGAACAGATCATCATGTTCACGGCCGGCGGCGACTACTCCTCGACGCCGAAGAAAAAGGCGATGTGCGGCTGCACCGACCACAGCCACCAGGAGGTGCGCGACGCCATTCGCGCCAACCACCTGGTCACCATCGCCTCGACCATGAAGTTCATGGAGTGGCGCACGCCGAACGGCTGCGCCTCGTGCCGACCGGCCCTGAACTACTACCTGATCTCGACCTGGCCCAAGGAGGCGAAGGACGATCCGCAATCGCGCTTCATCAACGAGCGCAGCCACGCCAACATCCAGAAGGACGGCACGTATTCGGTGATCCCGCGGATGTGGGGCGGCGAGACGACCGCGGCGGAACTGCGCCGCATCGCCGACGTGGTCGACAAGTACCAGATCCCGACCGTCAAGGTCACCGGCGGCCAGCGCATCGACCTGCTCGGCGTGAAGAAGGAGGACCTCCAGAATGTCTGGAAGGACATCGGCATGCCTTCGGGCCACGCGTACGCGAAGGCGCTGCGCACCGTCAAGACCTGCGTCGGCAGCGAGTGGTGCCGCTTCGGCACCCAGGACTCCACGCAGATGGGCAAGGACCTCGAGCGCGCGCTGTGGCGCATGTACGCGCCGCACAAGGTGAAGCTGGCCGTTTCGGGTTGCCCGCGCAATTGCGCCGAGTCGGGCATCAAGGATGTCGGCGTCATCGGCGTC
>DATAGN010000519.1:0-3124 GCA_036263715.1 Ramlibacter sp. | reverse complement strand
TGCGCTTCGCTGTAGCGCGCGCCGATGCCGGCGAGCGGCGGCGCGAGGTCGCCCTGGAAGCGCTCCTCGGTGATGGGTGCGGAATGGCAGAGCAAGCAGAGGCCGGTGGAGCGGCTGGCCACGATCGCGCGGCCCCGCTGCGGGTCGCCGGGCAGGCCGGCGAGGGGCTGCTCGATGCGGTCGGCAGTGACGGTGTAGGGGGCGATGTCCTGGGCTGGGGAAAGCAGGGGCGCCATCGCGAGCGCCCCCACCCCGATCCAGAGAACGCCCCGGAGCCTCACGCCCGCTTGAGGCTGTGCTTGCTCAGTGGCAGGTCCCGGATGCGCTTGCCGGTCGCGGCGAACACCGCGTTCAGCACGGCAGGCGCTGCGACGGCGATCGTCGGCTCGCCGACGCCACCCCAGAAGCCGCCGCTGGGAGCGACGATGGTCTCGACCTTGGGCATGTGCTGCATCAGCACCACCGGATAGGTGCTGAAGTTGTCCTGCTCCATGCGGCCGTCCTTCAGCGTGCACTCGCCGAAGAGCGCGGCCGACAGCCCGTAAGCGAAGGAGCCTTCCACCTGCGCCTCGATCTGCTGCGGATTCACCGCATGGCCGCAGTCGGTGGCCGCCACGATGCGGTGGATCTTCAGCTCGCCCTCGTTGTTGACGGACACTTCCGCGCAAGCCGCGACATAGCTGCCGAAGCCCATGGTCTGCGCCAGGCCGCGGTAGACCTTCTGGCCGTTGATGTCCGCAGGCGCGCGTCCCCAGCCCACTCGCTCGGCCACCGCGTTCAGCACCGCCAGGTGCTTCGGGTGGCTGGCCATGAGCTTGCGGCGCAGCGCGAGCGGGTCCTGCTTCGTGGCGAACGCGACCTCGTCGAGGAAGGACTCCAGGTAGATCGCGTTCTGGTTCAAGTTCACGCCGCGCCAGAAGCCCACCGGCACCGGCGGATTGCGCATCGCGTGATCGACCAGCAGGTTGGGGAAGCTGTAGCCGATGGACGCTTCCGGCCCGGGCGGGTTCAGGCCCTGGAACACCACCGGGTCGACGCCATTGCGGATGCCCTGCGGGTTCACGCCGGCCAGGATCGACTGCCCGGAGATGCGCATGTGCAGCGCGGTGATGTTGCCCTGCGCATCGAGGCCGGCGCGCAGCTTGCACTGCGTGACCGGGTGAAAGCGGCCATGCAGCATGTCCTCTTCGCGCGACCACAGCAGCTTGACCGGGGTGCCGGGCATCTGCTTGGCGATCTCCACGGCCTGGCGCACCCAGTCGTGCACCGCGCCGCGCCGGCCGAAGCCGCCGCCCAGCATCTGCTTGTAGACCTCGCACTGCGCGGCCGGCAGGCCGGCCGCTTCGGAAGCGGCGGCCAGCGCCGCCTCGCCGTTCTGCGTCGGCGTCCACACCTCGCAGCGCTCCGGCGTCCAGCGCGCGGTGGCGCTCATGGGCTCCATGGTCGCGTGGTTCTGGTGCGGATACGAATAGACGGCCTCGAGAACGCGCGCGGCCGAGGCGAGGGCCGCCTTCGCGTCGCCGTTGCTGTTGCCCACCGCGGCTTCCGGCGCGTCCAGGCCGGCCTTGAGCACGGCGGCGACGGTGGCGCTGGACTCCTTGACGTTGGGGCCCAGGTCGTACTCGATCGGCAGCGCATCCAGCGCCGTCTTCGCGCGCCACCAGGTGTCGGCGATCACGGCCACGGCGCTGTCACCCACCTGCACGACCTTCTTGACGCCGGGGCGGTTCTGGATGGCGGCGGCGTTGAAGCTCCTGACCTTGCCGCCGAACACCGGGCAGTCCTTGATCGCGGCGTTCAGCAGGCCCGGCATCATGAAGTCGGCGCCGTAGACCTGCTTGCCGGTGACCTTGTCGACGGTGTCCAGGCGCGCCATGCGCTTGCCCACCAGCTTCCAGTCCTTCGGGTCCTTCAGCGCCACGTTCTCCGGCGCCGGCAGCTTGGCCGCGGCGACCGCGAGCTGGCCGTAGGTGAACGTGCGGCCGCTCGGCGAGTGCGTGACGACGCTGTTGGCAGCGCGCAGTTCGGAGACCGGCACCTTCCATTCATTCGCCGCGGCCTGCAGCAGCATCATGCGGGCGGTGGCGCCGCCCTTGCGCACGTAGTCGTGCGATTCGCGGATGCCGCGGCTGCCGCCGGTGGAGAAGTTGCCCCACACGCGCTTGCGCGCGAGGTTCTGGCCGGGCGTGGGGTACTCGGTGGTCACCTTCGACCAGTTGCACTCCAGCTCCTCGGCGACCAGCTGCGCCAGGCCCGTCAGCGTGCCCTGGCCCATCTCCGAACGCGCGATGCGCACCACCACCGTGTCGTCGGGGCGAATGACCACCCATGCGTTCACCTCGGTCGGCGCGGCCGCTTGTGCGGAGGCGCTGCCCGCGAACGGCACGTGGAAGCCGACCACCAGGCCGGCGGACGCGGCGGACTTCAGGAAGCCGCGGCGATCGGTGTTCAGGACGTCGCTCATGTCGTGCTCCCGTCCGCATGCTGGATGGAAAGGCCGGCACTCTTGACCTCGCCGCGCGCCACCGCGTGGATGGCGGCGCGGATGCGGTTGTAGGTGCCGCAACGGCAGATGTTGCTCATGGCCTCGTCGATGTCGGCATCGGTGGGCCGCGGCTTGGTCTTCAGCAGCGCGGCCGCCGCCATGACCTGGCCCGACTGGCAGTAGCCGCATTGCGGCACGTCGAGCGACACCCAGGCGCGCTGCACCGGGTGCGAGCCGTTGGGCGACAGGCCTTCGATCGTGGTGATGCGCTCGTTGGGTCCGATCGTGGAGATCGGCCGCACGCAGCTGCGCGTGGGCACCCCGTCGATGTGCACCGTGCAGGCGCCGCAGGCCGCGATGCCGCAGCCGTACTTGGTGCCGGTCAAACCCAGTTGCTCGCGCAGTGCCCAGAGCAGGGGAGTGTCGTCCTCTGCCTGGAATTCGCGCACCGTGCCGTTGACGTGAAGCCTCGCCATTCCGCTCTCCTGTGTGTAGCGCGCGGATGGTACGCCGCCGCGCGCATTGCCGTACACGCGTAATCCCGGTAGGGAGGCGGCTAGGGTTCCTCTCTGCAGAGTTCGTGCCTCGCTCCGGGCCAGGGTGGGGCAGCCCGCCTCGGCGAATGTCCCCCGACGCGGG
>DATAGN010000518.1:0-24985 GCA_036263715.1 Ramlibacter sp. | reverse complement strand
GTCGTTGCGCCTCGCGCCGCGCCCAGACGCTCGGCGGCGACCCGGACCAGCGCCGGAACGCGCGCGCGAACACCTTGGCCGAGTCGTAGCCTGCGCGCTCGGCGATGCGCGCCAGCGGCATCGCCGCCTCCTCCAGCGCCTGGGCCGCCAGCGCCATGCGGTGCGCGGTGAGGTAGCCGATCGGCGTCGTTCCCACGAGTTCGCGAAAGCGCTCGCTGAAGCGGGTGCGGGACATGCCGGCCTCGCGTGCCAGCGACGCGAGGGTCCAGCCCTGCTCCGGTGCGCGGTGCATGCGCTGCAGCGCGCGCGCCGTGCCCGGGTCGGCCAGGCCGCGTAGCCAGCCGGAGCCGGGCGCCGGGTGCCGTGCCAGGTGGGCGCGCAGCAGGTTCACCAGCAGCAGCTCGCCCATGCGCGCGGCGGACAGGCGCCAGCCGGGGCGCCGCGCCAGGCACTCCTGTGTCACGGATTCCATGAGGGCGCCGAGGGAGGCCGCGAGCACCATGTCCTGGGCGCGCGCATGGATGAAAGGCTGCATCAGCGGCAGCACCGTGTGGCGGCAGTACGCGGACAACCAGACCTGGGTCGAGAACAGTTCGGTGCCCGGGCCGCCACCGCCGAGCGCGAACACCAGGGGGTTCTCGTCGCGCGGCCCATCGCTGTGCCGTGCGATCAGTTCGTCGAACGTGGCCACCGGCACGCCAGGTTGCGACACGATGCGGTGCGGCAGCATCGGCGGCAGCAGCACCAGGTCGCCGGGTGCGACCTGTATCGGCGCCTCCCCTTGCACTTCCATCCAGTAGGGCGCGCCGCGCGCGAAGCGGACCAGCGCCCCCGGCACCCCCGTGGAGGCGAGTCCCCAGGGCGCAGTGAGGGCGATGCGGGCCGGCGCCGCATGTTCGGAGCGGCAGACGGCGAGGATGTCGCTGAGCACGTCCATGGGCGCGCGGGTTCCGGACGAATTGCGGCTTCTTCGGTGATCCGGGAGGTTGAAGCGAGGCGGGCAAGGCCGAAGAATGGCCCTTTCGCAAACACTATAGCAAGCGAGCACCTCCCATGAACCAGTTGCGCATCGGGGTCGTCGGCGCCGGGATCGGCGGCCTGGCTGCCGCCATCGCGCTGCGGCGCGCGGGGCACGAGGTGCTCGTGTTCGAGCAGGCGGCGCAATTCATGCGCGTCGGCGCCGACATCAACCTGACGCCCAACGCGGTGCGGGCGATCGACGGCCTGGGCGTCGGGGACGCGGTGCGCGAGAGCGCCGCGCGGCCGACCTACCGCATCAGCCGCACCTGGGACTCCGGCGAGGAAACCTCGCGCCTTGCGATGGGCGACGAGGCCGAGAAGAAGTACGGCGCGCCCCAGCTGACGATCCACCGCGCGGACCTGCTGGCGGCGCTCGCCGCGGCCTTTCCGGCCGATCACGTGCAGTTCGCGCGGCGCGCGCGCGAGATCGTGCAGGACGCGGACGGTGTGCAGGTCCGCTTCCAGGATGGCGGCACGCAGCGGCTGGATGCATTGATCGGCGCGGACGGCATCCACTCGGCGGTGCGCACCGCCCTGTTCGGCGCGGAAAGCCCGCGCTTCACCGGCGTGGTGGCATTCCGTGCCGTCGTGCCGGCACAGCGGCTGGCCGGCGTGCCGAACCTGGACGCGTTCACCAAGTGGTGGGGGCCGACGCCCGAGAGCCAGGTGGTGACCTTCCCGCTCAATCGCGGCCGCGACATCTTCGTCTTCGCCACCACCGCGCAGGAAAGCTGGACTGAGGAGTCGTGGACGACGGCCGGCGACGTGCAGGAACTGCGCCGGCTCTATGCCGACTTCCACCCGGACGCGCGCGCGCTGCTCGACGCCTGCGACAGCGTGATGAAGACGGCACTGTACGAGCGCGACCCGCTGCCCACCTGGGTGCAGGGACGCGCGGCCCTGCTCGGCGACGCCTGCCACCCGATGATGCCCTTCATGGCGCAAGGCGCGGGCATGGCCATCGAGGACGGCGTGGTGCTCGGCCGCCAGTTCGAAGGCATCCCGCGCGACGGCATCCACGCTGCGCTCGTGCGTTATGAGAAGCTGCGCCACGAGCGAGCCAGCCAGATCCAGGTGGGTTCGCGCGGCAACAACTGGCTGCGCGCCGGCGGCAACGCCGACTGGGTGTACGGCTACGACGCCTGGACCGTTTGAACACACTCCCGAAAGCCACCACCATGCACCATCCCACCCGCCGCCTCACCGCCCTTGCACTCCTCGCGCTGGCGCTGGCCCCTGGGCTCGCCTCCGCGCAGATCGCCGGCGGCCGGGCCATCACGATCGTGGTGCCCTTCCCGCCCGGTGGCGGCCCCGACCTGGCGGCCCGCACCATCGCGGAACGACTGGCACCGCGGCTGGGGCAGCCGGTGGTCGTCGACAACAAGCCCGGCGTGGGTGGACTTGCCGGGGCGACGTTCGTGGCGCGCGCCAAGCCGGACGGCAGCACGTTGCTGCTGGCACCGAACACGCTCGCCATTTCGCCGCACGTGCTGCCCAAGGGCGCGGTCGGCATCGACGTGCTCAAGGAGCTGGTGCCCGTGGTGGAGGTGGGGACCACGCCGATGCTGCTGGTGGCCGCGCCGCAGGCGGGTATCCGCGACGTGGCGCAGATGCTGGCCGCCGGTCGCAAGGGGGAGCTGAACTACGGCACCGCCGGCAACGGCTCGCCCATGCACTTCGCCGGCGTGATGCTGGCACGCACGACCGGATTGAAGCTGGTGCACATCCCCTACAAGGGCGTGACGCCCTCGGTCGCGGCGACCATGGCGGGCGAAGTGCCGCTGCTGTTCGTGCCGCTGGGCGGCGTGACCGGGCACGTGAAGTCCGGCAAGCTGGTGGCGCTGGCCGTCGCCGAGCGCAGGCGCACCGACCTCCTGCCCGGCGTCCCCACCCTGGCCGAAAGCGGCGTGAAGGGCGTCGAAGTGAACGCCTGGTACGGCCTCTTCGCGGCAACCGGCACGCCGCCCGACGTGCTGGCGCGCATCAACCAGGAACTCAACGAGATCGTGAAGCTGCCGGAGGTGCGCCAGAAGCTGGAAGCCGCGGGCATCGAGCCGGGCGGCGGCACCCCGCAGGCCTTGGGCGCGAGCGTCGCCGAAGACTACGAACGCTACGGCCGCATCGCCCGCGAGCTGCGCATCCAGGCGGACTGAGGGCTCCCGTAGGTTGGGTTGCGCGCAGCGCACCCCAACATGCCTTCAGCGCAGCTTGAACACCGTCGGCCCGCCGTTGCGCTCCTCGAACCAAGCGAGCTTGCGGCACAGGTAGTTCCACGAGTGCTCCACGTGCACGGGGCTCATGATCTGCGCGTTGCGGCGGGCACGCGTCGCTTGCGAAGGCAGGGAATGGCGCAAGCCCGCGCCTTGTCCCAGCACATGCGCGCGGGCGGCCTGCTCCAGGAACACGCCGATGCAGGTGGCATGCTCCACCGAGGTGCCGCAGAAGGTGACGCCATGGTTGGCCATCAGCACCGCGAAGTGGCCGCCCAGGGTCTGAGCCAAGGCGCGCCCTTCTTCCGGCAAGGTCACCAGCGCCACCTCGTCGACATGGCGCGGAACGGCATCGAAGTAATCCGCATCGAGCGTGAAGGGAACCAGCGCGTCGGCCGATGCGGACAGCACGCTCGCATGCAGCGGATGCGTGTGCACCACCACCTGCACGTCCTGGCGGCGCAGCAGGATCTCGGAGTGGATCGGCCACTCCGAATGGCGGCCGCCCTCGCCTTCGAGCTTCTGCCCGTCGAAGCCGACCAGGATGAAGTCGTCGGCCCCGAGCACCTCGCCCAGGCCGATGCGGTTGCGCTTCATCCAGAAGCCGCGGCCCTGCGCGTCGCGCAGCGACAGGTGCCCGAGGGAAAGGTCGCCGTGCCCCTCGAGTTCCAGGATGCGGCTCGCGCGCGCCAGCTTGTCGAGGTCCGCGACCGGCTTGCCGTTGCTCATCGCTGCGGCGCGGGTGCGGTTGCCGGCGCGTCCGTCGGCGCCTCGACCGGCTTGATGCCGATCGCCTGGAAGGTGCGCGCCGCCGTGGCCTGCGACTGCGCGAGGTAACCCGCGAACTCCTCGACCGAACCGTCCATGGGCTGCATGCCGCTCGTGTTCGCGTAGTCCTGGAACACGGGCATGCGCAGCACCTTGTTCAATTCCGCGTTCAGGCGGGCGACCACCGCCGGCGGCGTCTTGGCGGGCGCATACAGGCCCCAGAACGTCGGCAGGCCGGGGTCGCTGTTGAATTCGCCGAGCGCCGGCACGTTGGGCAGCGAGGGAACGCGCCTCGTGCCGGTGACCGCGATGGGCTTGACCTTGCCGGCATCGATGGCCGGCTTGGCAAGCACCACGCTGCTGTACGCCAGGTTCACCTCGCCGGCATTGACCGCGAGGAAGGACGGCGCCGCGCCCTTGTACGGCACGGCGGTGATCTGCACGTTGTTCTGGCGCGTGATCCACGCGTAGTGGATGGCCGGGATGCTGCCCGGGCCCCAGGTGGCGAAGCTCAGGGCATTGGGGTGGCTGCGCGCGTAGCTCACCAGTTCCTGGAACGAACTCACCGGCGCGGACGGATGCGCCACGATGATGTCGCCCGCGCTGCGCACGACACCGCCGACACCGACGAAGTCACCCCTGGGGTCGTACGGCAGCTTCGTGAACAGGAGCGGGTTGTAGACCAGGCTCTGGTTGTCCGTGAGGCACAGCGTGTAGCCATCCGGCGGCGCCTTGGCGCACGCACTCATGCCGATGAGCGTGCCCGCGCCGGGCCGGTTCTCGACGACCACGGCCTGGCCGATGTTTTCGGCCATGTGCTTGGCCACCGTGCGCGTCACGGCGTCGGTGAAGCCGCCCGCTGAGCTCGACACGATGATGCGGATGGGCCGGTTGGGAAAACCGGCGGTCTGCGCGTGGCTGCCCGCGGCTGCGGCCAGCAGGAGGCAAGCAAGTGCGGCGGACGAAGCGCGTCGCAGCGACGGTGGGAACAAGGTGGTCATTCGTTCGCGTCCGGCAAAAGGATCGATTGTCTCAGCTACCATCGTCCGCGTGAAAGTCATCCGCCTGTCTCGCTGGTCAGAATTCGTCGAACAGACCGATGCGCTGGAGGGCTGGGCCTTCCGCGGCCACGTCAATGCGGACTGGCCGCTGGTGCCTTCGCTCACGCGCCGCCTGCAGCAGTTCAGCCTGGACCAGCGCCTGTGGCCGCTGCGCGAGGCGCGCGCCATGCGCGTGTTCCGGCGCAAGGCGCACATCTACCTGGCCGACCGCTCCGCACTCGACGACGACCTGCGTTGCCTGGCCCTGATGCAGCACCACGGTGCGGCGACGCGGCTGCTGGACTTCTCCAAGTCGCCCTTCGTGTCCGCCTTCTTCGCCCTGGAGAGCGCCGACATGGACGTGGCCGTGTTCGCGCTGAACACGCCGGCCTTGTGGCATGCGGCACCGGACTTCGATCCGACGATGACGCGCTCGCGGATCGACCCGCGCACGCCCGGCAACTTCGAGCGCCACTTCCTCGGCAACGAACACCCGCTGATCTGGTTCGGCGAACCCTCGGAGATGGACAGCCGGCTGAGCGCGCAGTCGGGCCTGTTCGTGATTCCCGGAGTGCTCGACAAGGCGCTCGACGAGATACTCGACGCCTATGGCGGTTCGGACACGCTGCTGACCAAGTTCGTGCTGCCGCTGTCGATGCGCGACGAGGCCATGCGTTCCCTCTACCGCATGAACGTGACCTACGCGACGCTGTTCCCGGACCTCGAGGGTCTCGCCCGCTCGGTGAGCTACGAGCTGGAGGCGATCTGGGAACGGCTGGTGGAAGACTATGAACGCGGGCAGGACGACGCGGAGAGCGCGGACCCGGTCTCCGGCGATTAGTTCTTCGTAGGTTGGGTTGCGCAACGCGCACCCCAACACATCGCGCGTCGTTGTTGGGGTGCGGCTGCGCCGCAACCCAACCTACAGGGCGCCGGCCACGGCCGGCACGCCCTCGATGCGCTTGACGAGGTTCTGCCCGAACTCCTCCCACATGCGATCGGCCTTGGTCTTCATGACGCTCAGGCCGAAGCTTCCCAGGCGCCCCAGCACGTCGACCTTCACCAGCATCTTCAGCTCGGTGCCGCCGTCGGCCAGCGGCGTGAGGAAGACCTCGCTTTGCTGCTTGAGCGAACTGGCCACCGAAGCGTCCTCGCCGGTGCCCTCGCTGCGCAGGTAATGCGGCGGACGCTGCTCCACCACCCTGGTATTCAGCTTGAACTTGGCGGTGACGAAGGAGATCTTCACGTGCATCAGCGCGATGTACTCGGTGGGGCTGACCACCTCGATGGACTGCATGCCGGGCACGCAGCCGCCCATCACGTTCGGGTCCAGCAGCAGGTCCCACACGCGCGCCGGCGCGGCGGCGACCGTCATCAGCTTTTCAATTTCCACGCATCTTCTCCGCTGCGTGGAGCACGGACTCCACGATCTGGGTGTAGCCGGTGCACCGGCACAGGTTGCCGTTGAGGCCCTCGCGGACCTGCTCGGGCGTAGGGTCCGGGTTCTGCGCCAGCAGCGCGGTCGCGGCCATCAGGAAACCGGGGGTGCAGTAGCCGCATTGCAGGCCGCCGCAGTTCATGAAGGCTTCCTGCAAGGGATGCAGCCGACCCTCGTGGCCGAGGCCTTCGACCGTGGTGATGCTCTGGCCGTCGGCCTGCACCGCCAGCGACAGGCAGGACTTCACGACCTCGCCGTCCACCAGCACGGAGCACGCCCCGCAGGTGCCGGTCTCGCAAGCGCGCTTGGTGCCGGTGAGGTGCAGGTCGTCACGCAGGAAGTCCGACAGCATGCGGCGCGCCGGCACTTCCGCGTCCTGGCGCTCGCCGTTGACGGTGATCTTGATGCAGTGCTTGCTCATGGCGTCCTCAATCCTGCGGCAGTTCGAACAGGCCCGCGATGGTGCGCCTGGCCACCACGCGCACCATGGCGCGGCGGTACTCCTCGGAGCCGCGCGCGTCGGAAATCGCGGCCATGTCGGCCGCCACGATGTCGGCGGCCTCGGTGGCGACCTGCGTCGTGATGGTCTTGCCGCGCAGGTACTCCTCCGCCCGCGCCAGCCGGCGCGGCACCGGCACCGACGCGCCCACCACCAGCCGCGCTTCGCGGCAGACGGCGCCGTCGCGCCGCGCCAGCAGCGACACGCTCGCCAGCGGCCGGTGTTCCGCGGCGGTGCGGCGAAAGCGGGTGTAGAGGCCTTGCGCGTCCGGCATCGGCGCGGGCACCCGCACTTCCACCACCACCTCGTCGGGCTCCAGCGCCGTTTCGTAGAAGTCGACGAGGAATTCCTCCATCGCCAGCACGCGCTGTCCACGGGCGCTGGCGAGCACGACCTGCGCATCCAGCGCCATCAGGCAGCCGGGCGGGTCCGTCGACGGGTCTCCGTAGCAGAGGTTGCCGCCGAGCGTGCCCTGGTTGCGCACCTGCGGATTCGCCACCTGCGCAGCCATCGCCGCGAGCATCGGATAGTGCTGCTGCACGACGGGCGAGCGCGCGATGTCGCAGTGGCGCTCGAGCGCGCCGATGCGCAGGCCCTTGGCGGGATCGAAGGAGATGCCGCGCAGCTCCGGCAGGCCGGCCGCCGAGACGATGTGCGTCGGCGTCACCATGCGCTGGCGCATCACCAGCATCAGCGCGGTGCCGCCGGCCATCAACCGGCATTCGTCACCGAGGTCGGCGAGCATGCGGCTTGCCTCCGTCACCGACGTCGGCTGCAGGAAGTCGAAATCACGCATGGGCTTCTCCCTGGCGGGCGCGCAGTGCGGCCAGCACCTTCTCGGGGGTGATGGGGAGGTCCAGGATGCGCACGCCAACGGCATCGAACACCGCGTTCGCGATCGCCGGCGCGCCGGGCAGGATCGCGCACTCGCTCGCGCCCTTGGCGCCGTACGGCCCGTTGGGGTCGATCGATTCCACGATGCCGCTGCGCAATTCGGGCACGGCGTCGGCCGTGGGCATGGTGTAGTCGGCGAAGTTGCCGTTGGCCATGCGGCCGTTGTCCAGGTGCAGCTGCTCGTACAGCGCCCAGCCGATGGCCTGTGCCGCCGCGCCGTTGCTCTGGCCGTGCACCGCCAGCGGGTTGAAGGCCTTGCCACAGTCGTCGGAGACGAAGCTGTCGACCACCGTGACCTGCCCGGTCTCGGTGTCGACCTCGACTTCCACCGCCTGCGCGGCGAAGGAGTAGGCCGGCGAGATGTTGCCGTAGATCGTCGCCTTGTCGAACATCTGCGTCTGCGCGTCCCAGCTGCCGGTGACCTGGATGCCTTCGCCGCCGTGCGTCCAGATATGGGCGCGGGCGAGTTCGGCCAGGGTGAGCTTGCGGCTCGGGTCGTCCTTGACGCGCACGGTGCCTTCGCGGCATTCGAGGGTATCGGCCGGAACCTGCAGCATCTTCGCGGCGAGCGTCACGAGCTTGTCGCGCGCGGCCTGGCCGGCGCGGATCGCCGCGTTGCCGGCGACGATGGTCACGCGCGACGCCAGCGTGCCGATGGCCCACGGCGAGGAGTCGGTATCCGGCAGCGCCACGTGCACGTGCGCCAGCGGGATGTCCAGTTCGTGCGCCACGACCTGCGCCAGCATCGTCTGCGCGCCCTGCCCCACGTCCGCTTCCGAGCTGTGCAGGATCACGCGGCCGTCCTCGTTGACCTTCAGCATGACGGTGGAGCCGTCCCAGTTGCCGATGGTGCGGTTGCCGCTGACGTGCATGGCGGCAGCGAGGCCGACGCCGCGACGCTTGGTGCTGGTGCCCGAGATCTTGCCGCGCTTGGCGCTCCAGCCGATCGCCTCGGTGCACTGGGTCAGGCATTCCTGCATGCCGGTGCTGCCGATCTTCCAGCCATGGATGGAGGTCTCGCCGCGTTCGATGGCGTTGATGCGGTGCACGTGCAGCGGGTCCAGGTCCAGCTTGCGCGCCATCACGTCGATGTGGCTGTTCAGGGCGAACTGCATCTGCGTGCCGCCGAAACCGCGGAAGGCGCCGTGCGGCGGCGTGTGCGTGTAGACCATCGTGGCATGCGAGCGCACGTTGGCGTTGCGGTGCATGTTGTCGCTGCGCATGGCGCTCACGTGCATCACCTCGGGCGCGAGGCCGCTGTAGGCGCCGCAGTCCGCGACGATGCGCACTTCCTTGGCCACGATGTGGCCGGCCGCGTCCATGCCCATCTTTAGGGTGATGCGCTCCGGCACGCTGCTGGGCGCCGCCAGGAAGTCCTCCAGCCGGTTGTTGACCACGCGTACCGGCCTGCGCGTGCGCAGGGCCAGCGCGCCGGCCACCAGGCTGTTGGCGTCCTCGATCATCTTGCCGCCGAAGCCGCCGCCGGTGGTGGCCTGGATCACCCGCACCTGCGTCACCGGCAGCTCCAGCACCGATGCCAGCCGCGCGCGCACCAGGTGCGCCGAATGCGTGGAGGTCCACACCTGCAGGCGGCCGTCGGCGTCGAGCGTGGCCACCGTCGCCATCGGTTCCATGTAGCCGGGGTACTGCGCGTGCGTGGTGTACGTGGCCTCGTGCACCAGGTGCGCCTGCGCGAACGCCGCGGCGACATCGCCGCGTTCGTACTGGATGTCGTGCGCCACGTTGTTGGCGCGGCCCGGGTGGACCGTCGGCGCATCGGGCGCCATGGCTGCTTCGGGCGTCAGGATCGCCGGCAGCTCCTCGTACTCGACTTCGATCAGGTCGATCGCGTCGCGGGCGATCTCCTCCGTGATCGCCGCGACGCCGGCGACTTCCTCGCCGGCGAAACGCACCACGCCCTTGGCGAAGGTCAGGCGTTCCTTCTTGTGCACGCCCCAGGGCACCTGCGGCCCGTCCTCGCCGGTGATCACCGCCTTGACACCCGGCAGCGCCAGCGCCTTCGACACGTCGAGACGGACGATGCGGGCATGCGGATGGGGACTGCGCAGCACCTTGGCGTGCAGCATGCCCGGCAGCTTGATGTCGCCCGCGTACTGGGCGCGGCCCAGCACCTTGGCGCGGGCGTTGACCTGGGGCACCCCGGTGCCGATGGTGGATGCGTTCATGCGCTGTCCCTCTGCCTTCGCCTTCACTGGCCGGCGGTGATGCCCAGCTCTTTCATCAGCTTGCCCATCTGCGCGTATTCGTCGGCGTTGGTGCGGGCCAGGACCTCGGGTGCGCCGCCGGCCGGCTCGGCCCCGTACGTGGCGAGCCTCGCCACCACTTCCGGCTCCTGCAGGATCGCGTTCAGGTGCGTGTTCAACAGGGTGACCACTTCCCGCGGCGTGCCCTTGGGAGCGAAGAAGCCGTTCCAGGAGCCGACCACCACGTCCTTGTAGCCCAGCTCGGACAGCGTCGGCACGTTGGGCGCGAGCTTCGAGCGGCGCGCGTCGCCGATGGCCAGCGGCACCAGCCGGTTCTGGCTCGTGTACTGCGAAACGGCGCCGATCGTCACCCAGGCCGTGCCGACGTGGCCGGCGACGACGTCGGTGACCGACGGGCCGACGCCGCGATAGGGCACGTGCGCCATCTTCACGCCGGCGCTGCGATTGAGCCATTCGCCCAGGAAGTGCATCGGCGAACCGGCACCCGGGCTGGCGTAGCCGACGGCCTTGCCCGACTTCACGGCGGCGACGAGTTCCGGCACCGACTTCACGCCGACGCCGGGATTGGCGACCAGCAGCAGCGGCTGCGTCGCCGTCTTGATGATCGGCTCGAAGCCGTTGAGCACGTCGTAGCTGGCCGCCGGCGCCAGGCCCATCACCATCGGCGCGGTGGTGAACGGATTGGGCGTGAACAGCAGCGTGTAGCCGTCGGCGGGCGCGCGGCTGACGAAGGTGTTGCCGATGGTGCCGCCGGCGCCCGGCTTGTTGTCGATGATCACCGTCTGCTTCAGGCGCTGGCCGAGCTTCTCCGCGAACATGCGCGCGATCGCATCCGTGTCGCCGCCGGGCGGGTACGAGACCACCACGGTGATCTGCCGGTTCGGGTAGGCGCCCTGCGCCATGGCAGGTGCGGCGGCAAGGGCGGCCAGGGCGACGGCGCCGAGCGCCAGCTGACGACGGGAGAAAGGCATGTGCGGAGCTCCTTCAGGGGGTTTGTTGACCTGTCAACAAGGCGCATCCTAATCCCTTGTTGACGGATCAACAAGGGGTATGCTCTGGAGGCCCGCTTTCCACCTGTGGAACAATCCGCGCCCGATGAATCGCAAGGACAGCACTGCCGAGCCCAGCCCCTGGGATGATGTCGATGCCGACGGCAGCGACTTGCTGGTGAGCGACTTCCTCACGACGCTGGTGATCACCACCGGCAATGCCTTGCGCCGCACCGTCACGCTGTCGTACACGGATCAGTTCGACCTGACCATGCCCGAGTGGCGGGTGCTCTCGGTGCTGGCGGAGGCGCGCGAGCTGCCGTTCACCGAGCTCGTGCTCCTGTCGGCGACGGACAAGGGGCAGCTCAGCCGCACGGTGCGCGGCATGCAGGACCGCGGATTGCTCGAGCTTCGCAACGAAGCGGCGCGCAAGGTCACCTGCCTCGTCACCAAGTCCGGCCTGGCGCTGTACCGCAAGGTGATGCCGGTGGCGCGCAGGCGCCAGGCGGAATTCATCCGCCAGCTCTCGCCCACGGAGCGCCGCGTGCTCTATGGCGCGATGCGCAAGCTGCGCGAGCTGTGCGGCGCCGCGAGGGAAGCGACGGAGTAATCGCTCCGCTTACCCCGCGAGCCCCATGGCCCGCAGGATCTTGCCGCCCGAGGCGCGCAGCTTCTGCAGGTCGCTGCCGAGATCGCCGGCGAGCAGCTTGCCGCCCTTCTTCTTCCATTTGCCCGCGACCATCACGCTGTCGATGTTGGCCAGCGAGGTCTGGAAGACCACCGCACTCACGGCATCGTGCACCGGCTGCATGTTGAGGTCGCCCGCGCGGATCACCACCAGGTCGGCCTGCTTGCCAGGGGCGAGCGAGCCGATGCGGTCCTGCTGCTGCAGCATGCGCGCGCCCTCCACCGTGATCCACGAGAGCGCCTCGCGCGTCGTGATCGTGGACGTCGAAGGAATCGTGCCGTGCTCCGCCCGATGAGCCACGTTGTCCAGGCTGCGCTGGATGCCCAGGGCGATGCGCGCCTGCGTGAACATGTCGCCCGACATCACGCTTTCGAGATCCACGCCGAGCGAGGGCGCGCGGCCGAACTGGCGCAGGCGCCCGGTGAGCGGGTGGCCGTGGCCCTGCGACATTTCGCTTTCCGCGGCCGCCGAGAAGCTCATGCCCAGCTGGCAGAAGCGCTGCAACTGCGCGTCGCTCAGCGCATGCCCGTGCACGATGTTGATGTTGGGACCGAGCAGGCCGGCTTCCTCCAGCCGCTCCCAGCCGTCCGGCGTGCGCGCGGCGCCGCCGCCCTGGTGCAGCGAGGCGATGATGCCCAGCTCGCGTGCCATGCGGAAATCGTGCATGGCGACCTCCAGCGTCGAATAGTGCGGGCCGAGCACCGCCGCGTGGATGGACAGCAGCGGATGGCCCTGGTGCGCCTTCATCAGGCGTTCGATTTCCTGGCGCGGATGCGGCACCTCCCAGAAGGGCACCTGCCCCGGCTTGGGGTCGGGCTTGGGCGTGCCGTGGAAGAAGGCAGCGCGAATGCCGGTGGTCAGCAGGCCCTCGATGGCCGCATCGTTGTGCTCCGGCGTCGGGTTGTTGTGGCACCAGTCGGCCAGCGTCGTGGTGCCGCAATTGAGCTGGTTCAGCGCGCCCATGCGCGTGGCGATGAACAAGTCCTCGGCCTGGAAGGCAGTGGCCAGGCCGGCATGCATCTTCTGGAAGTACTCCAGCAGCGTCCAGTTGGCGGCCACGCCGCGCAGCGCGGTCTGCCACGTGTGCATGTGCGCGTTGACGAAGCCCGGCACGACGATGCAGCCGGTGGCGTCGACGATCTCCACGTCATCGGCGGGAATCAATGGCGCGATGGCGGCGATGCGGTCGCCGTGCACCAGGATGTCGGCCTGCGGCAGGTCGCCCTGCGCGTCCATCGTGACCACCGTGGCGCCGCGGATCAGTGTGTTGGCCATCTTCATTCCTTCACCGTGTAGTCGACCTGGTGCCGCGCGATGCGCATGTCGCCCAGCTCCTGCTTCACGCGCAGGTGTTCGGGATGCGTGGCGTACGCCGTCAGCGCCTCCTGCGAGGCAAAGTCGCTCACCAGCACCACGTCGCAGGCGTAGTCCACGCCACTGCTGTCGACGCCGATCTCCAGGTGCAGCAGCCCGGGAATGCGGCCGCGCAGGCTGTGGAAGCTCGCCCGAAGCTGGTCGATGTTGGCGCGCTTTTCCTCGCTCGTGGCGCCGCGCACGTTCCACATGACGATGTGGCGGATCAAGGGGCTTCCTTCGCAGGGTTGAGCACGAAGTCGTACTCCACCAGGTAATTGCCGTCCGCCTGCTTCACCCAGTCGGCGACGAGCGATTGCCGGACGCCGAACACCGCGTCCGAATCCAGGTAGTCGTCGTCGCTGCGGAACACGTGGGTGATCAGCGTCTCGTAGCCCGGCGCCTTGATCATGAAGTGCAGGTGCGCGGGCCGCCACGGATGGCGCCTGGTGGCGCGCAGCATCTCGCCTACCGGCCCGTCGTCGGGAATGGGGTAGGCCTCGGCCAGGATGGAGCGGAAGTGGTACTGCCCCTTGCCGTCGGCATGCAGCACGCCGCGGGCCTGGTGCGCCTGGCCGGGCCGCTGCATGTCGTACTTGCCCTCGGCATCGGCCTGCCACACGTGGATCTCGGCGCCGGGGACCGGCTCGCCGTCGAGGCCGCGCACCGTGCCGCGCACGACGCAGGGAATGCCGGGCGCGCCGCTGGCGACGTCCTCGCCCAGGTCGAAGTGCGGCGCGCCTTCCACGTAGAAGGGACCGAACACGGTGGACTCGGTGCAGCCGGCGGGCTTGTCGTTGTTCATCGCGATGGTCAGCATCGACAGCCCGAGCGTGTCCGACAGCAGGATGAACTCCTGCCGCTTGTCGTCGGTGATGTGGCCGATGCGCGTGAGGAAGTCGATGCCGCGGAACCATTCGGCCTCGGTCAGCTTCACCTCGCGCGCGAAGGCATGCAGGTGCTGCACGAGGCTGGTCATGATCTCCTTGAGCCGCGCGTCGGGCGTGTCGGCCATGCGGGCGATGACGGCCTGCGTGATGTTGTCCTGCGTGAGGTTGCGCATGGTGGTCTCTCCTGCGGCCGACTCTAAGGGTGCGGCCATAATTTGGGAAAGTGCCGGCGGGCAAATGAGTTTTCCGCTGGTCGCAAGAAACCCAGGAGACCCGGAACCTTGGACCGCTGGACCGAGATGGCGCTGTTCGTGCAGGTGGCCGAAACCGGCAGCCTGAGCCGCGCCGCGGAGGAACTGGGGCTGTCCAACGCCGCGGCGAGCCGCCACCTGTCGGCGCTGGAAGAGCGGCTGGGTGCACGGCTAGTCGAGCGCAACACGCGCCGCCTGTACCTCACCGAGCCGGGGCAGGAATTCCTGCGGCGCAGCAAGGCCATCCTGGCGGACCTGGCCGAGGCGGAGTCGGCGGTCAACGCCTCCACGCTCAATCCCACGGGCACGCTGCGCATCACGGCGTCGCTGTCCTTCTCCATGCGGCACATCGCGCCGCTGCTGCCGGAATACACGCGCCGCTACCCCAACGTCACCGTGCACGTGGAGACCGCCAACCGCTACCTCGACCTCATCGACAACAACATCGACGTGGCGATCCGCACGCGCGAGTTCGAGCCGGACTCCAACATCACCATCCGGCGCCTGGCCGGGACGCGGCGCATCCTGGCCGCTTCTCCGGGCTACCTCGGCCGCGCGGGCACGCCGCGTTCGCTCGAGGACCTGGGCAAGCACGCGCTGCTGGTCTACACGTACGCGAACAACCCGCACGAGCTGCGTTTCACCCGTGATGGCGACACGCAGGTGATGGCGATCCGCGGCGTGCTCGAATCCAACGACGGCCAGGTGCTGCGCGCGGCCGCCCTGGACGGCCTCGGCATCCTGGTGCAACCGACCTACGTGGTCTACGACGACATCGTTGCCGGCCGGCTGGTACCGGTGCTCGATGCCTGGGACCTGCCGCACCTGACGGTGAACCTCGCCTATCCGAGCCGCAAGCACCTGACGGCCAAGGTGCGCACCTTCATCGATTTCATCGCCGAGCATTTCGACCGCATGGAGTACGACCGCAAGTGGACGACGCGCTTCGGGTACTAGAGGTCGAGGTCCTCATCGCGGGCGGCGGCCCTTGCGGGCTGATGCTGGCCAACGAACTGGGGCGGCGCGGCATCCGCACGCTGCTGGTCGACATGAAGCCGGGCACGGCCTTCAACCCGCAGGCCAACGCGACGCAGGCGCGCACCATGGAGCACTTCCGGCGGCTGGGCTTTGCCGACGAAGTGCGCGCGCAAGGCTTGCCGCCGGACCACCCGACCGACATCGCCTACTTCACGCGCTACACGGGGCATGAGCTCGCGCGGCTGTCCTTGCCCACGGCAGCCGAGGCGGTGCGCAACGTGAAGAAGATGGGCGGCAGCTGGAGCGCCGCAGAGCTGCCGCACCGGGTGTCGCAGAAGTTCGTGGAGCAGGTGCTGCGGCGGCATGCGGAGGCGTTCGCATCCAACGATGTGCGGTATGGGTGGAAGTTGGTGGAGTTCACTGATCTTGGAGATCGCGTCGAGGCAGTGATCGAGGAAGTTCGGGGGAGCGCCCCCACCCCAGCCCTCCCCCGGAGGGGGAGGGGGCAAGTCAAAGTCAGGGCGCAATACATCGTGGGCGCGGACGGGCCGCGCAGCCTCGTGCGCAGCCGCCTCGGCATCCCATGGGGCGGCGCCAGCGGGGTGCGGCGCGACTTCATGGGCGGTCAGATGTTCGCGGTGTACCTGAGGGCCCCTGACTTCTACGCCGTGTTCCCGCACGCCCGGGCGTGGATGTACGTGTCGGTCAACGCGCAGCGGCGCGCCTTCATGGCGTCGGTGGACGGCAAGTCCGAATTCGCCTTCCACGCCGCCGTGCACGAAGGCGAGGACGCGGACACGTGGACCGAGGAGGATGCGCGGCGCGTGTTCGCCGAGGCCCTGGGCCGCGAGATCCCGATCGAGGTGCTGTCCTTCGGCACCTGGACCGCGGGGCACTCGCTGGTGGCGCAGTCCTTCGGGCGTGGCCGGGCCTTCATCGCCGGTGACGCGGCTCACCTGTTCACGCCAACGGGCGGCCTGGGCTACAACACCGCCGTGGAAGACGCGGTGAACCTGGCCTGGAAGCTCGCCAGCGTGCTGCGCGGCACCAGCGATGCGTCGCTGCTCGACTCCTACGGCATCGAGCGCCACCAGCTGGCGCAGCGCAACACCGCCTACGCCCGGCACTTCGCCGACTCGGTGGGACTGTTCGCGGCGCGCCCGGTGCTGGAGGAAGCATCCGCTGCGGGTGAAGCGGCGCGCCGCGAGGCCTCGCAGCACCTCAACGCCCACGTGCGCCTGGAGTTCAACATCCCCGGGGTCACCTTCGGCGGCCGCTACGACGGCTCGCCGATCGTGGTCGCCGACGGAACTTCACCACCGCCCGACGCCGCGAACACGTATGTGCCCTCTGCTTGTCCCGGAGGCCGCCCGCCGCATGCGTGGCTGGAAGACGGCCGCTCGCTGTTCGACACCTTCCATGCGGAATGGACCCTGCTCGCCCTGGGCGCGCAGCCGCCGGACGCATCCGCGTTCGAGGAAGCGGCAAGCGCATCCGGCCTCGACCTGCGCGTGGTGCGGCACGCGTCGGAGGACCTGCGCGCACTGTACGAAGCGCCGCTGGCGCTGATCCGCCCCGACCAGGTCGTGGCCTGGCGCGGTGCGCACGCGCGCGACGCGCAGCACGTGCTGCGCACGGCGGCAGGTACAGTGCAGAGGCGGCATGCGAGCCGCAGGAGTCCGCCATGAGCAAGGTCACGGTTCGCGCGTTCTCGGTGTCCATCGACGGCTTCGGCGCGGGGCCGCGGCAAAGCCTGGCCGATCCGCTGGGGGTCGGCGGCGAGTCCTTGCACCCGTGGTTCCGCCCCACCCGCACCTTCCAGAAGATGGTGGGCGGCGAAGGCGGCAGCACGGGGGTGGACGACGACTTCGCGCAGCGCAGCTTCGCCAACATCGGCGCCTGGATCCTCGGTCGCAACATGTTCGGGCCGGTGCGCGGCCCCTGGCCCGACGAAAGCTGGAAGGGCTGGTGGGGGGACACGCCGCCGTACCACTGCCCGGTGTTCGTGCTGACGCACCATGAACGGCCGTCGCTCCAGATGCAGGGCGGCACCACCTTCCACTTCGTCACCGGCGGCATCCATGAAGCGCTGGAGCGCGCGCGCGCCGCCGCCGGCGGCCAGGACGTGCGCATCGGCGGTGGGGTTTCCACCGTGCGGCAGTACCTGCAGGCGGGACTGGTCGACGAGATGCACCTGGCGATCGTGCCGACGGTGCTGGGTGATGGGGAGAACCTGCTGGCGGGGATCGACCTGCGCAGGCTGGGATTTCGCTGCACGGAGCATGTAGGCACGGAACACGCGCTGCACGTCGTGCTGGCAAAAGGGCTTTCGTAGCTTGGGTTCGCCGCAGGCGACCCCAACACCCCGTCACTCCCCCGGCCGCCTGCCCTCGAAAGCATCCTGCAACAACTGCCGGATCGCCTGCCGCTCCAGCGGCCGCGGATTCGGATACTGGTTCTGCATCGCGATGTCGCAGGCGCGTTCGACGTCGGCGGCTTGCATGCCGATGTCGCGCAGCGCCACCGGCGCCCCATTGTCACGCGCCAGGTCGTAGACCGCCTGGGCGGCGCTGCGTCCTTCCAGCGCGCGGGCGATGCGGCGCATGGCCTCCGGCGCCGCGGCCGCGTTGTAAGCCAGCGCGTGCGGCAGCACCACGGTGTGCGTCTCGGCATGCGGCAGGTTGAAGCTGCCGCCCAGCGTGTGGCACAGCTTGTGGTGCAGCGCCATGCCGACGTTGCCCAGCACGATGCCGCACAGCCACGCGCCATAGAGCGCTTCGCCACGTGCTTGCAAGTCGCTGGGCGCTTTGCGCACAGTCGGCAAGGCGCGGCCCAGGGCCCGGATGCCTTCTTCGGCCATCAGGTCCATCACCGGATTGCCTTCGACCGAGTACAGCCCTTCGGCCGCGTGCGCGATCGCATTGATGCCGCTGGTGACGGACAGCGTCACCGGCAGGCTGAGGGTGAGCTCGGGGTCGTAGATCACGGTGCGCGGCAGCACCTTCGCATCGCGCCCGGTCTTCTTCAACCCACCTTCGGTGATGCCGTAGATCGGCGTGACTTCGCTGCCCGCGTAGGTGGTGGGAATCGCGATGATCGGCAGGCCCGAATCCAGCGCGATCGCCTTGCCGAGGCCCGTGGTCGAGCCGCCTCCGACGGCCACCGCGCAGTCGGCGCCCAGCTGGCGGGCGAGCTCGCGTGCTTCGCGGGCGGTCTCGATGGGCACGTGCATCACGGCGCGATCGAAGACGCCGGCGGCGCGCTCGCCCAGCATCGCCGCCACCTGTTCCGCCGATGCGCGTTGCTCCGGCGTGGACAGCACCAGGGCGCGCCTGGCGCCGAGCGCTTCCACTTCGCGCCCCAGTTGCGAGAGGGCGCCGGCACCGAAGACGACCCGGCCCGGCTGCCCGTTGTAGACGAAGTTCCTCATGCGCTTTTCCTGGCTGCGAATCGGCCCACTGTAGACGCCGCGGGCCGCAGGCGGCAAGCGCACGGGGCGAAAGCTGTTTTCCGCCCCCAGGAAGATTGGCCCGGTCCGTCAGCGCGCGAGACGGAAGCGGCCGATGGTCAGCGCCAGGCTGTCGGCCTGCTCGCGCAGGCTGTGCGCCGCGGCCGTCGACTCCTCCACCAGCGCGGCGTTCTGCAGCGTGGCCGAATCGATCGAAGTGAGCGCGGCGTTCACCTGCGCGATCTCTCCGCTTTGCTGCACCGTCGCCGCGCGGATGCCGGCCAGCAGGTCGGCCACCGCGTTCACCTCGCCCACCAGGTTGTCGATGGACGTGCCCGCGCGGCTCACCAGCTGCTCGCCGGCGCGCACGCTGCTCACCGAATCCTGCACCAGCGTGGCGATCTCCTTGGCCGCGGCGGACGCGCGCTGCGCCAGGTTGCGCACCTCGCCCGCGACCACGGCAAAGCCGCGTCCGTGCTCGCCGGCGCGCGCCGCCTCCACCGCTGCGTTCAGGGCGAGGATGTTGGTCTGGAAGGCGATGCCGTCGATCACGCCGGTGATCTCCGCGATGCGCTTGCTCGCATGGCTGATGCCGCCCATGGTCTGCACCATCTGCGCCACGACCTCGCCGGTCGCGCGCGCGGCGGTCGCAGCGCCGGTGGCGGTGTCGCTGGCCCGCTCCGACGCACGCGCGTTGTCATTCACCGCGCCACTGAGCTGGTGGATGGACGCGGACGTCTGCTGCAACGAACTCGAGGCGGAGTCGGTGCGTTCACCCAGGCTGGCGTTGCCATGCGCGATCTCCGCGGCGGCGGAGCGCACCGACTCGGTGGCCAGGTGCACTTGCCGCATCGACGCGGCCAGCCGCTCGCGCACCGCCTCCGCGTCGCGCATCAGCGTGCCGATCTCATCGCGGCCCTGGGCGTCGATGGTCCGGGTGAGGTCCCCGTCGCCCAGGCTGGCCATGGCGGCGGAAAGGCGTCGCATGCGGCGCAGCATGCCGCGCGTGATCGCCACGCTCGCCGCAACCGCGAGCAGCGCGGCGGCGAGCGAGGCGACCAGCGTCAGCAGCATCATGCGCTGGCTGCCCGCCTGGGCGGCGGCGACGTCGCGCCCGGCGAGCTCCAGCTGCGCCTTGCTCATGCCGCTGACGGTCTTCTGCAGCGCCGCGTACTCGGTGTTGGCGGTGCTGAGGAAGGTGGCGGCGTTGCCGAGCCCGGTGCTCTTGAGGTCCACCGTGTCGGCGAGCGTCTTGCGGTATTTCGCCAGCGAAGCGGCCAGTGCGGCCAGCTGCTGCTTTTCAGCGCCGTCGGATTGCTGCAGGCGATCGGCGACCGCCTTGTGCACACGGTCGCCGACCTCCACGATCGCGCGGTCGACGCCCGCCACTTCCTGCGCGCTGAAGCCGACGCCTTCCAGCGCGATGGACTGGTTGATCAGTCCGTTCAGGTCGCGCAGGTCGGCGTCCAGCCGCGCCGCGAAGCTGTAGCTGGGCAGCCGCTGCGCATACAGCGACTGCAGCGCCGCCCCGAGC
Organism: Ramlibacter sp.; assembly: GCA_036263715.1. Taxonomy (GTDB): domain Bacteria; phylum Pseudomonadota; class Gammaproteobacteria; order Burkholderiales; family Burkholderiaceae_C; genus Ramlibacter. The sequence goes on along the minus strand of DATAGN010000518.1, from coordinate 4,760 downwards.
TGCACCGATCCCCAGAGGGTGAGCGCCGCCCCGCCCGTGACGAGCACGAGGCAGGTGGCCAGCAGCAGCCCCAGCTTCAGCCGAAGCGAAAGGTCGTCGAAGCCGCGCATGGCGTCGTCTCCGGGCCTGCGCCCGGCCTATTCCCAGAAGCCGACGGCGACGTAGGCGTCCTGGCCCGGCACGCGGCGCGCCATCAGGCGGCCGTTGTCGATCTTCTTCGTCGCGGGGTTGGACCAGCGGTATTCGACCATCGACTCGCCGGAGGCCTTCACGTTCTGGATGGTTTCCTGCACGAAAGGCTTGCCCGTGGCGTCCTTCGCTTCCAGCATGGCCTTGCCGGCCATCTTGGGGTTGTCGGCATGCGCGAGCAGCGTGCCGCCGTCGAAGTTGACCAGCACCACGTAGGCCTTGCCACGCTTCCACTTGCCGCCGGCGTTGAATTCGCTTGCCGCCGCCGTCATGCCCTTGCTCACGACCAGGGCGTGCGCTTCGGCCAGCATGGCCTTCGCTTCGGCGGGGGTGTCGGCGGCCGCGAGGCTCGCGGACAGGGACAGGGTGATGGCCGCAAGGGCCCGGGTCCAGATCTTCATGCTTCCCTCCAACGTCTCTTTGCCAGGTGTTCCCCGCTCGGGATGAGGGGGCCTGCTGGGCAATATAGGGAGCTTGTTTCTGGATGTAAATGGAACGTGCGGCTGCGGCGCGACGTCGGCCATCCGTTTTACAAGATTGATGGGGAAGCTGCGACGGACTGCACGCTTTTGCCAGGCGCACTCGCGCCGTCCGGACCCTCAGGCCGGCGGAAAGCCCGCTTTCTGCGGCCAAAGGTTCACAAAGGGCAGCACCGACACCTTCTCGTACAGGCCCGCCACGGTGAAGGGCTCGTCGGCCTGCCAGCGTTCGGCGGCCGCGCGGTCGGGGAAGTCGATCACCAGCAGGCTGCCGATCATGGTCTCGCCGTCGTCCGCAAGCAGCGGCCCGGCGAAGGCGATGCGATCGGCGACGGTGGCGAGATAGGCCTTGTGTTCGGGCCGCATGCGCTGGCGCAGGGCGAGGGAACCGGGCCGGTCCAGCAGGTGGAAGACGTAGAGCATCACTGTTCTCCACCGCCGGCGGGCAGGCCGGCGGAACGTGCCACGGCGCGGATCACCGCCGCGTAATCGAGCTGGCTGTCGCCTTGCGCGGCGGCCGCCTGCAGCAGCTGGGCGACGCTGGCGGTCAGCGCCAGCGGCACGTGCAGTTCGGCGCCGGCCTCCAGGATCAGGCCGACATCCTTTTGCATCTGTTCGACCGTGAAGGTGGGCGTGTAGTCGCGCTCGCGCAGCTGCACGGACTTGGCCTTGACGATGGGCGAGCCCACGGCGCTGGCGCCGATCACGTCCCACATCTGCTTCCAGTCGAGGCCGCCCTTTGCGCCGAGCGCGAGCGCTTCCGACAGCATGCCGCTGGTGGCGGCGATCATCAGGTTGACGACCAGCTTCATCAGCCGCGCCTGGTCCTGCGCGCCCACGTAGAACTGGTTCGCACCGAACGTGGCCAGCAGGGGCTGGACGCGCGCATACGCGTCCTCGGGCCCGGAGGCCATCACGGTGAGCTGCGCCGCCTCGGCCATCTTGTTGTTGCCCGACACGGTGGCGCGGATGTGGGCGATGCCACGCGCCTCGCACGCCGCCGCAGCCTGCGCGCTGGCGGCGAGCGACACGGTGCTGGTGTCCACGTAGACGGTGCCGGCCACTGCGTGCGCCGCGACTTCCGCTGCCACCGACAGCAAGGCGGCGTCGTGCGGCAGCGACGAGACCACCACTTCGGCGCCATCCACTGCCTGCGGCAGTCCCCCGGCCACGCGCAGGCCGGCTTCACGGGCGCCGGCGTTGGCGGCTTCGCTGGTGTCGTGGACCAGCACCGCGTGCCCGGCGGCCTGCAGGTGCCGCGCCATGGGCAGACCCATCTTGCCGGCACCGATCAGCGCAACCTTCACGCGCGGCTCACTGCGCCTTGAGGTTCGCCGCCTTCGCGATCAGGGCCGCGGCTTCCATTTCGCTCCTGATGTAGGCATTGAAGGCCGCCGGTTCCATGGGCATGGTCTCGGCGCCCAGCGCGGTCAGGCGCGCCTTGACGTCCGGAGAGTTGACCGCCTTCAGCGCCTCCTCGTGCAGGCGCCTGACGATCGCCGGCGGGGTCGCCGACGGAACGATCATGCCGACCCACAGCGTGTAGTCCGAGCCGGGCACGCCCGCCTCGATCGTGGTCGGCACGTTGGGCAGCGAAGCGGAGCGCGTGGCGGAACTCACCGCGAGGGCCTGCACCTTGCCGTCCTTGATCAGCGGCAGGGCCGAAGCCATGGGCGCGAAGAACCAGTCGTTGCGTCCGCCGATGACATCGCTGATCGCATCGGGGGTGCCCTTGAAGGGCACGTGCTGCACGTCGATGCCGGCGCGCAGCTTGAACTTCTCGGCGTTCATGTGGGTGGCGCTGCCGACGCCGGCGGAGGCGTAGTTCATCTGCCCGGGTCGTGCCTTGGCCGCGGCGATCACGTCGGCAACGGTCTTGTAGCCCTTGGTCGGCGACACCACCAGCACGTTGGGCACCGAGGCCAGCGGCGTCACGCCGGTCAGGTCCTTGAGCGTGTCGTAGGGCAGGTTCGGGTAGATGGCGGGATTGAGCACGTGGCCCGAGGACACGATCAGCACCGTGTAGCCATCGGGGTCGCTCTTGGCGACCTGCGCCGCGCCGATGGTGCCGCCGGCCCCAGGCTTGTTCTCGACCAGCACCGGCTGGCCCAGGCTCCTGGCCATGCTCTCGCCCACGGTGCGGGCGATGATGTCGGTGGCGCTGCCGGCGGTGAAGGGCACGACCATCTTGACCGGCTTGCTGGGCCACGCGGCCTGCTGCGCGAGCGCGCCGCCGGCGAGGAGGGTGGCGGCCAGCACGGTGAGGATTCGCTTCATGTCTTGTCTCCTTTGGAATGTTTGTCGGCAACCGCTGCGAAGGGGCACGCGTCAGGACTGCAGGCCGTCGTCGACCTGCACGTTCTCGGGCTTGAGCTCCAGGCCGGCGTCGCGCGCCATCTCCTGCAGCAGCACCGCGAAGTCGATGTGGTCGTAGCCGCGTCCCACCAGGCGCGCGACCGATTCGCGCGTGGCGGCGGCAGCAGGCATGGCGACGCCGTGCGCCTTGGCCGCGCCCATGCCGAGGTCCATGTCCTTGAGCAGCAACTTGGGCGTGAAGGTCACCTGGTCGAAGGTGAGGTTGGTCAGCATCGGCGACTTGTAGCGCGTGTACATGGAGCCCAGCACCGAGTCGTTGATGCTCTCCAGGAACAGGTGGCGCGGGATGCCCGCCTTCTCGGCCAGCACCGTGATCTCGCACAGGTTCTGGATCACGACGCCGAACATGGTGTTGTGCGCGATCTTCCAGACGCGCGCCAGCTCGCCCTCGCCCACCCACATGGCCTTGCGTCCCATGGCGGCCAGGTAGGGCTGCACCTTCTCGTACAGCGCCTTCGGGCCGGAAGCCACGATCAGCAGCTTGCCGGCTTTCGCCACCTTGGCGTTGCCGGAGACTGGCGCGCACAGGTAGGCGATGCCCATGCCTTCGAGCTGCGCACGGATTTCGGCGGAGCCTTCCTGCGAGATCGACGAGCTGTCCACCACGAGCTGCGGCTTCTTGGCACCGGTGGTGAGGCCGCCTTCGCCGAACAGCACTTCCTTGAGGTCGTCGGTGGTGGAGACCATCGTGAAGACGACCTCGCAGCCCGCGAGGTCGGTCTTGGCGCGCACGATCTCGGCGCCGTATTCGGCCAGCGGCTCGGCCTTGCTGCGCGTGCGGTTCCACACGCTGGCGCCGAAGCCCGCCTTGAGCAGCCGCTTGACCATCGCCTCGCCCATGCGGCCGAGGCCGATCCAACCCACTTGATTCGCCATGCCTATCGTCCTTGGTGTCAGGTTCGGCGCAGTGTGTTTCGCGCGCGCCGGGCTGGCAAGCGGGAAACCCGGAATTCAGTTTTTCGGTTTTGTCCGTGGCTCTGACGCCCGGACCCGGGCTTGCCGTTCGCTCCGCCTTGGGTGGCCGTGCCTGTGGTGGGCGGGGGGTCGTTCTCCGGGCTGCTCGCGGCCGACCACCTCGGGGCGCCACCGTCGTGCCGTCAACGCGTCTCGAGCGCGCTAGGTTGGCGGGCAACCGCGAATGAGGCCCTGCGCCCGCCCCCCCACCCACCACAGGCCTCGAGCACACGCAGCAGCGCTCGACGACCGTGCGCGCGACCGCCGTGCCCGGTTTCTGGTTGGTGACAGCCTCTGCTGGCCGGACGTGCGCGGTTCTCCCGTCCAGGAGAGATGTCACCCCGTACGACCACGACCCGGCACGCGCCTGTGGCGCCCCGGTCGTTGCGCGCACGGTCTCCGCGTGACGTTCGGTGTGCTCGAGGACGGTGGCCGGTGGGGTGTCGGACGCAGGGCCTCATTCGCGGTTGCCCGCCAAGGCCATGTGGCACCTGCGTGTTGACGGCAGGGCCGTCGTGCCGCGTGGTGGTCGCCCGCGAGCAGCCCGGAATCCGGCACCCCACCGGTCGCCGGCCACGGCCACACAAGGTGGAGCGACATTTCGGTTTTGTCCGTGGCTCTGGCGCCCGGACCCGGCTTGCCGTTCGCTCCGCCTTGGGTGGCCGTGCCTGTGGTGGGCGGGGGTCGTTCTTCGGGCTGCTCGCGGGCGACCACCTCGCGGCACGACGGCCCTGCCGTCAACACGCAGGTGCCGCATGGCCT
>DATAGN010000517.1:0-6964 GCA_036263715.1 Ramlibacter sp. | reverse complement strand
AAGGCATCGGGCGGGCCATCGCCACGGCCTTGCTGGGCGCCGGCGCGCGGGTGCACGTTGCCGACATCAACTTCGAGGGGCTGGACCGGGTCGCCGAGGCGGGCGCCGTGCCGCACCACCTGGACATCGGCGACCGCGACGCGTGCCACGCCGCCGTGAAGGCGATCGTGGAGGCCGAAGGCCGCCTCGACGTCCTGGTGAATGCGGCCGGCGGCTCGCTGGGGAAGGGCCGGGGACCGATCGAGCAGATCAGCGAAGCCGACTGGCACGCGATCTTCGATGCGAACACCAATGGCGCCTTCTGGCTTTGCCAGGCGGTCGCGCCGGTGATGAAGAGGGCCGAGTACGGGCGCATCGTCAACATCTCTTCGGGCGCGGGGCTCAGGCCCGCCCTGAACGGCAACCAGGCTTACTGCGCCTCCAAGCACGCGGTGGTCGGCCTGACCAAGCAGCTGTCCTTCGAACTCGGACCCTTCGGAGTCACGGTGAATTCGGTGGCGCCGGGCATCGTCCTGTCCGGCCCCTGGGCGCGCCACCAGTGGGAAAGCTACGGTGCCGAGGGGCAGCAGCGGGTGATCGAGTCGCTGCACACCCGCCGGCTGGGCCAGGCCGAGGACATTGCGCACGCCACCTTGTTCCTCGCCAGCGAGGACAGCCGCTGGATCACCGGGCAGGTCCTGTCCGCCGACGGTGGCCGATCGTGACCGCTTCGTCATCCCGCACCCGCGCTCTTTCATTTCCTGTCGATGAACTTCACAAAGGTCGCACCATGAAGAACCAGCCCCATGGCTCCCTGTCCCGGCGCAACGTGCTGGCCCTCGGCGTCGGAAGCGCTCTCGCTGGCATCGGCACCGTGGCGGGGGCGCAGGAGTCGCCCGATGCCTATCCCAGCAAGCCGATCAAGTTCGTGGTGCCCTTCGCCGCCGGCGGCGGCACCGACATCCTGGGGCGGCAGGTCGCACGCGCGATCGAACCGATCCTGGGCAAGCCGATCATCATCGACAACAAGCCGGGAGCGGGCGGCGGCATCGGTACCGCGCTGGTGGCCAAGGCAGACCCGGACGGCTACACCATGGTGCTCGGCACGACGGCCACGCACGCGATGAACGAGTTCCTCTACGGCAAGTTGCCTTACGACCCAGGGAAGGACTTCACGCCGGTCACGCTCCTGATCAAGATCACCAACGTCCTGACCGTTCCGGCGAACTCGCCGATCAAGACCTTCTCCGACCTGCTGCGCATCGCCAAGGCGCAGCCCGGGAAACTGAGCTACGGCATCGTCGCCATCGGAAGTTCCTCGCACCTGGCCAGCGAGAAGCTCAAGGGCGATGCGGGCATCAACGTCGTCGGCGTGCCGTACAACAGCCAGGTCACCGGCATGACGGACCTGATTTCCGGCAGGCTCGATTTCATGTTCGACTCCATAGGCAATTCGCGCCCGCACCTGCTGGCCGGCAAGCTGCGAGCGATTGCCGTGACGGCACTGGAGCGCTCGGCTTTCCTGCCGGACGTGCCGACCATCGCCGAATCGGGTCTTCCCGGTTTCGCCGCGCCGGGCTGGGTGGGCCTGTTCGCGCCGGCCAACACGCACCCGGCCATCGTGGCGAAGATGGCCTCCGCCATCGCGGAGTCCTACAAGTCCGGCAAGAACATCGAGGACTTCAAGGCTGCCGGCTTCGAGCTGGAGGCCATGGCACCCAAGGCCTACGCGGAATTCGTCGCGGCCGAACGCATCAAGTGGGGCAAGGTGATCAGGGAAGCCAACATCAAGCTGTCATGACCCTTCCGGCCGGCATGGACCACCGGCACTACGCGTATTCACCGCTGCCCACGCGCCGGTTGCCACGGTGGCGGCAGGGCCACTGGATGGCGGCGTACGCGGTGGTGTTCCTGGAGCATTGGGAACTGCTGCCGCCGGAGGGCGCCTTGCGCGATCCCAGGCTGGTGGGCGAGTTCGGCAGCTTTTATCCCGACTACCGCAGCTGGACGCAGCGCGAGTACGGGCTGCGCATCGGCATCTTCCGCGTGATCGAGGCACTGAAGGAGGTCGGCATCCGGCCGTGCATCGCGGCCAACGCGATGGCCGTCGAACGCTTGCCCGAGCTGGTGGAGGTGCTGAACGCCTGGGGGTGCGAATGGGTCGGGCACGGCCTGGCAGCGACGCGCATCATGCATTCGAAGATGCCGCGCTCCGAACAGGCGGCGCACATCGCGCAGTCGCTCGACGCGCTCCAGCGCGCCACGGGCCGGCGCCCGCAGGGTTGGATCAGCCAGGACTGGGGCACCAGTCCGGAGACCTTCGAGCTGCTGGCCGAAGCCGGCATCGGCTACACCCTGGACCTGCCGAACGACGAACAACCGTATCGGCTGCTGACGCAGCCTGGGCTGCTCTCCATTCCCTTTTCCGCCGAATGGGACGACGTGCAGTGCCAGTGGCTGCGGTTCGTGGAGCCGCGGGCCCATGCCCGACTGGCGGGCGAAGCGTTCGAACGGATGGCCCGTGACTGCGAGGCGCAGTCGCGGCCCGCCGTCTTCAACGTCAGCATCCATCCCTGGCTCAGTGGCATGTCGAGCCGCGTGGCGGCGCTGCGCGGCATGCTCGCGCGCCTGCGTGCGGTGCCAGGCGTGTGGTGGACGACCCCCGGCGACATCCACCGGGAGGCACGGGAGTGGCACGCATGAACGCCGCGCAGGCGCTGGGCCGCTTCGCCAGCGCGGTACGGGTCACCGAGCTGGATGGCGTCGTGCGCGAACGCCTGGCCTGGATCGTGGCGGACACCGTGGCGGCGATCGCGGCCGGGTCCGCCGAGCCCGAGATGCGGGCTCTCGCGGCCGGCCACGACAGCCGGGAGGTGGCGACGCTGGTCGGCTGCGGCCGCGGTGCGGCGGCCGAAACCGCCGCCCTGGTCAACGGCACCGCGGGCACCTTCCTCGAGATGGACGAGGGCAATCGTTTCGCCCGGGGCCATGCCGCGATCCATGTGGTTCCGGCGGCCCTGGCGGCTTGCGAGCAAGCCGGTGCGGACGCGGACACTTTCCTCGGCGCGGTCATCGCTGGCTACGAGGTGTGTTCGCGCATCGCCGCGGCGTCGAACCTGCGCGGCAGCATGCACCCGCACGGGACCTGGGGGACCATCGGGGCGGCCGTCGCGTGCGGCCGGGTGGCGGGGCTGCCGCCCGGGCACATGCAGGAATTGATCGGTATCTCCTCGTCGCTCATGACCGCCACTTCCAAGCGCACCATGCTGGAGGGCGGGCTGGTCCGCAACGTCTACGCCGGACTCGCCAACCGCAACGGGCTGCTGGCCCTACAGTTGCTCCAGGCCGGCTTCAGCGCGGAGAACGACGGCTTGCGCTCCATGTTCGGCGCCGTGCTGTCGGAGTCCTTCGACGAGCAGGCGTTGCTGGCGGGCCTTCCCGACGAGGCCGGCACGGGGGGTGCGAGCGGCTGGCACGTCATGCAGAACTACTTCAAGCTGCACTCGTGCTGCCGCTACAACCACGGCACGCTCGACGCACTCGACCAGCTGGACGAGGCGGGACAGCTGCCCGATGTTGCAAGCGTCGAGAACGTGGTGGTCGACACCTACGGCTACGCCGCCGAACTCGACGATCCGGCGCCGCGCAACACGCTGGCCGCCAAGTTCTCGGTGCCGTTCGCGGTAGCTTCGCGCCTGGTCCATCGCTCCAGCGGCCTTTCCAGCTTCACGTGGGAGGCCGTCCGCAATCCCGCAGTGCTCGCGCTTGCCGCACGCGTGACGGTGCGCGAGGACCCTGCCATGACCCGCCGGCTGCCGCAGGAGCGACCGGCGCGGGTGAGCATCCGGCTGCGCGACGGCAGTGAACGCACCGCCCAGGTCACATTCAACCGCGGCGACGACGCGGCGCCGTACACGAGCGAGCAGCTCACGCGCAAGTTCCTGGAACTCACCTCGCGCGTGTGGCCGCTGGCGCATTGCCAGCGGGTGCTCGACGCCACCCTCGCCCTGGGTGCCGGCGGAACTTCGATGGCCCGCTGGTGCGACATGCTGCGTCACCCGCCGACGCAGTGAACGACGGATGACCATGCCTGCGCCGACTGTCCCGACCCACGTCACCGACCGGTTCGACCATTCGGCGCTGCCCGATCGTGTTGCGGCGCGATGGCCGAACGGCGCCCGGGTCGCGCTGTGGGTCGCACCGAACATCGAGCATTACGAATACCTCCCGGAACAAGTGCGGGTGCGCGACCCCTGGCCGCGCGTTCCGCACCCGGACCTCCTCGGCTATGGCATGCGCGACTGGGGCAACCGCGTCGGTGTGTGGCGCCTGATGGAGCTGTTCGACCGGTTCGATCTGCGCTGCACCGTGTCCCTGTCGATGTCGGTGCTGGACATGTTCCCGCAGATCGCCGAAGCGATGCTCGGCCGGCGCTGGGAACTGATGTCGCACGGCCTGTTCAACACCCGCTACCACTGGAACCTGCCCGAGGAGCAGGAGCGCGCGGCGGTCGAGGACTGCAAGGAGATCCACCGGCGCGTGGCCGGCAGCGAGCTCAAGGGCTGGTTCTCGCCGGCCGCATCCAACACCTTGCTGACGCCGGACATCGTCGCGGAGGCCGGCATCGAGTACCTGTGCGATCTCTATCACGACGACGAGCCGACGCCCTTGAAAGTGCGTGGCGGGCAGGCGCTCTGGTCGCTGCCGTACTCGATGGAGATCAACGACAGCATCGCCTGGCGCCGCGGCCAGGAAGCGGCCGGTTTCGCGGAGAAGATCCGCGACGAGTTCGATACGCTGTATGCCGAGGGTGCGACGCGCGCCAGGGTGATGAACATCGCCGTGCACCCCTTCATCATGGGCCAGCCGCACCGCATCGACCATCTCGCCGGTGCCCTCGACTACATCCTTTCCCACGACGGTGTCTGGTGTGCCACCGGCTCCGAGATCGTTTCGGCTGCCCGCGCGATGGCGGCCGGCCACCACGGGCCCAGCGGCCCTCCTGCCTGAGACCATGAACACTCCCACAGCCGACTACATCCGTGCCTACATGCCCCGGCGCGATCCCGATCCCGCGCGCAGCGCCTTGCTGCTGATCGACCTGCAGTACGCGTCCGGGTCGCGCCAGGGAGCGCTGGGGCGCAAGATGAAGGCGGAAGGATCCACCGTGGCGGACTACCGGTTCGACCGCATCGAGCGCTCGGTGGTGCCGAATGCAGTGCGGATGTTGTCCCTGTTCCGGCGCATCGGCCGGCCTGTCCTCCACGTCACCGTCGGCGCGGCGACGCCGGACGCGCGCGATGCGCCCGTGCACATGCGCAAGCTGTTCAGCGCGACCGAGAACTACGTAGGCAGCCACGAACACGAGATCCTGGCCGAAGTGAAGCCGCAACCCGGCGAGCACGTGATCCGCAAGACCACCATCGGCGCCTTTGCCTCCACCGGCATCGACAGCCTCTTGCGCGCACTGGACTGCGAGCAGCTGTACCTGCTTGGCGTGTCCACGAACATGTGCGTGGAGACCACGGCGCGGGAGGCCGCGGACCGTGGCTACCTGGTCACGCTGGTGGAAGACGGGTGCGGCACGACCCACGCCGACCTGCACGATTCGACCATGCGCAACTTCCAGCGCCTGTTCGGCCGCGTGTGTTCGACCGACGCCGCGCTGGAAGAACTGTCGGGGCCGGTCGCTCGATGAGCAGCCCACCGGCACGCGCGTCCGCCGATGCGGTGCCGCTCGCCGCCCTGGCACGAGTGGTGCGCAGCAAGAACGCCGGCCCGACGCTGCTCACGATCGACCTGTTCTTCCGCGACGCCGCGGCTTACCGGCGTGCCGCGGCCAGCGAGAGCCTGTCCGAGGCGTCAATCGGGCGCCTGTATGCGATGGAAACGGCGCACGTGCAGCGCTACCTCCTGCCTGACATCCTCGCCATCAAGTTCTCCATGCCCCGCGCCGTCTGCGCGGGCGATCCCGGCGATGGCGACGTCTACGGCGCCCAGCAGCACGCGCCGATGCTGGGGCTGATGCTGTGACGGCGACGCAGCGGCTGCTGCACACCTGGCGACCGGGCGAGCCGCTGCGCGTGCTGTCCGCTTCGGGCCAACTAGGCTACGGCATCCCCGAGGAGTCGCTGCGCCGCGGGCTGGAGCGGCGTCCGCACTTCATCGGCTGCGACATGGGATCGATCGACCCGGGGCCCTACTACCTGGGCTCGGGCGACATGGCGGCGCCGGAGCAGACGGTGCGCCGCGACCTTGCGCTGGTGCTGCGCGCGGCGCGAGCCCTCGACGTGCCGCTGGTCATCGGCAGCGCGGGCACCGCAGGAGCCGCCCCGCAACTGGCGGCGACGCTGCGCATCGTGCGCGAGATCGCCGAGGAGCACGGACTGAGCTTCACCGTCGCCACCATCGCCAGCGACGTTCCTCCCGGCCTGGTGGTGGAGGCACTGGGGCAAGGGCGGCTGACCGGCATCGGCCCCATGCGCGAACCCACGCCGGAGTCGGTCCAGGGATGCAGCCATATCGTCGCGCAGTGCGGCGTCGAGACTTTCGTGGACGCGCTGCGCACCTTGCCCGACGTGGTGATCGCGGGCCGCGCCTGCGACACCGCCATCTTCGCGGCGCTGCCAAGGATGCTGGGCTTCGACGAGGCCCTGGGCCTGCACATGGCCAAGATCATCGAGTGCACGTCCCTGTGCTGCTCGCCGGGCGGCCGCGACGCGATGCTGGCGACACTGGCGCATGACAGCTTCGAGCTGGAAAGCATGAACCCGGCCTGCCACGCGACGCCCGCCTCCGTGGCCGCGCACGCCATGTACGAGCAGGCGGATCCCGGCGAGGTCGAGGAGCCGGACGGAACGCTCGACCTGCGGCACGCGCGGTACGAGGCCATCGACGGCCATCGCACGCGCGTCTCGGGCGCGCGCTTCACGCCGCGCGCGAATCCCACGCTCAAGATCGAAGGAGCGGCGCCGCTCGGTCACCG
>DATAGN010000516.1:0-6256 GCA_036263715.1 Ramlibacter sp. | reverse complement strand
CTCGGAGAGCCGCTCCAGCGGGCTGGGCCTGTACATCTGCCGCGAGCTGTGCACGCGGCATGGCGCCGAACTCGCCTACCTGCGGGGCCCGGCGCCGGACGGCAGCGGACGCGACGGCAACTCCTTCACGGTCGCATTCAGAACGCGCACGCCGGTGATGCCGGGTGGTGAAGCGTTTGCCACAATACGCGCCTGATGCCTCAGCCGTCCGCCAGCGCCTCGCACGTCCTCGTCGTCGACGACGAGCCGGACCTGCGCACGCTGTACGAGCTGACGCTGCTGCGCGAGGGCTACCGCGTGGACGCGGCCGGCTCGCTGGCCGAAGCGGCGAGCCTGCTGGATGCGCACCGCTTCGACGCGGTGATCACCGACATGCGCCTGCCCGATGGCATGGGCCTCGAACTGCTGCAGCGCATGGCGAGCGAGCAGCGGCCCGAGCGCTGCGTGGTGATGACGGCCTACGGCTCGGCCGAGAACGCGGTCGAGGCGCTCAAGGCCGGCGCCTTCGACTACCTGACCAAGCCGGTGGACCTGAAGCAGTTCCGCTCCGTCGTGGCTGCCGCGATCGCCGAAACCGCGGCGCCGGTGCGCCAGATGGCCGGGTCGGCGCGCACCACCGGTGCGGCAGGCGCACCGCGCACCGGCGGCGCCGCGCTGCAGCGGCTGGTGGGCGAGTCCGCGCCCATGCGGCAGGTGAAGGACCGCATCGCCAAGGTCGCGCGCAGCATGGCACCGGTGCTGGTGCGCGGCGAGTCCGGCACCGGCAAGGAACTGGTCGCCCGCGCCATCCACGCCTGCAGCCACCGCGCGGACGGCGCCTTCGTCGCGGTGAACTGCAGCGCGATCCCGGAGACCCTGCTCGAAGCCGAATTCTTCGGTGCGAAGAAGGGCTCGTACACCGGCGCCTCGGCCGACCGGGAAGGTTATTTCCAGGCGGCGCGCGGCGGCACGCTGTTCCTCGACGAGATCGGCGACCTGCCGCTGCCCATGCAGTCCAAGCTGCTGCGCGCGATCCAGGAACGCCAGGTGCGCGCGCTCGGCTCGACGCAGGAAGACGCCGTGGACGTGCGCATCGTCAGCGCCACGCACAAGGACCTGGCCGCCGACGTGCAGGCCGGCCGCTTCCGGCAGGACCTGTTCTACCGCCTCAACGTGATCGAGATCCTGGTGCCGCCGCTGCGCGAGCGCCAGGACGACCTGCCCGCCTTGTGCGAGGCGCTGCTGGCGCGCATCGCCGCCGAAGCGGGCCTGGCGCCGCCGGCGCTGACGCCCGAAGTGCTGGCGCAGTTGCAGGCATGCCCGTTGCCGGGGAACGTGCGCGAACTGGAAAACCTGCTGCACCGCGCGCTGGCGCTGAGCGAAGGCAACGAGCTCCAGCTCGACGCCGTGAGCGCGCCGGTCGGCGCATCGCCGCCGGTGGGCGCCGCGGCTGCCGGCGGGGTGGTTCCGAGCGACCTGCAGGCCTACCTGGACCAGCAGGAGCGCGAGATCCTGGTCAAGACGCTGCGCGAGACCAACTTCAACCGCACCGCCGCCGCCCAGCGACTCGGGCTGAGCCTGCGGCAGATCCGCTACCGCATCGCGCGCCTGGCGATCGCGACGCCGGGCAGCGACGACGTCGATGACCCAGCCCCCAGCACCTGAAGCCCGCGACCCGCTCTGGGAGCAGGGCTGGTACCGCTTCGCCCACCGCATCGCTTCGCCCAACTTCGGCCCCCGGCCGCAGGGCGCGAGCATCGACCTGGTGGTGGTGCACTCGATCAGCCTGCCGCCCGGGGTGTACGGCGGCGACGAAGTGCAGCGCCTGTTCACCAACACCCTGGACTGGGACGCGCATCCCTATCTCCAGCAGATCCGCGGCATGCAGGTGTCCGCGCATTTCTTCATCCGCCGCGACGGCGCGCTGGTCCAGTTCGTCAGCTGCGACGAGCGCGCCTGGCACGCGGGGCCATCCACCTATCGCGGCCGCGCCAACTGCAACGACGACTCGATCGGCATCGAGCTGGAAGGCCTGGAAGGCGAACACTTCGAGCCGGCGCAGTACGAGGCGCTGGGCGTCGTCTGCGCCGCCATCGGCGGGCGCTACCCGATCCGCCACGTCGCCGGCCACGAGCACATCGCGCCGGGCCGCAAGAAGGATCCGGGCGGCAACTTCGACTGGGCGCGGCTGCGGCGTGAATTGGGCTGGCCTGACGATTGGTTCGCCGCGTAGGCTCATTTTTCCCGCGGCCGGCGGGTGGCAAGCCAGGCACTCCCCGGCTTTCCCGCACACCTCGCCCACAGGCTTGTCCACACCCTGTCCCTCGCCGGTGCCGAGGACGGCACGCTGGCGGGCCGCCGCGATCTCCACCGACGCAGGCAGTTGTGCGCGCTGCCGCATCGAAATCGCGCCTGTGCATGACTGCACGCCGGGCACCCGGCACGTCCACCTCCCGCCAGCCCCTGCCCGCGCAGGCGGTGGATAAGTGATCGCGCGCGCTGCCTTGCTGCAGTGCACGCACGCGCAAGCCGCGTGGAATCTCGCTTCGCGCGCGATTCGCGGCGCGTGGAGGCACGCGCGAAACGGGGCATAGGCTGTGGAAAACGCTGTGCAGAGCGTGTGCTGCGCAAATCGTGCGGGACACTACCTATAGTGGCGCGGGAGGCACAGGCACACCATTGGTAGTGTACGGACGCCATTTCCCGCCGTACACTCCGCGCCCAATGCAGTCCACTCACGAGGGAAGACACCCGATGCAAACCGCCTTCAGCCCGATCGCCACGACGGCCACCCCCACCTCGCCCGCCTCGCCCCTGTCCGCCGCACCCGCCGGCGCCGCCGGGCCCCTGGCGCACTACCAGATCATTCGCCGCAACGGCTCGGTCGTGCCGTTCGCGCCGGACAAGATCGCCGTGGCGATGATGAAAGCCTTCCTGGCGGTGCACGGCACCACCGGCGCGGCCTCGGCCAGCGTGCGCGAGACGGTCGACGTGCTGACGCAAAGCGTGATCCGCGCGCTGATGCGCTCGCGCCCGGGCGGCGGCACCTTCCACATCGAGGACGTGCAGGACGCCGTGGAACTCGGCCTGATGCGCAGCGGCCAGCACGACGTGGCCCGTGCCTACGTGCTGTACCGCGAGCGCCGCACGCAGGAGCGCGCCAAGCAGCAGCAGGAACAGGCGCCCGCCACGCCGCAGTTCCACGTGCTGGACCAGGGGCAGCGCGTGCCGCTGGACATCGCGGCGCTCAAGTCGCTGATCGTGGACGCCTGCGCCGGCCTGGGCGTTGACGTGAAGCCCGACCCGATCGTCGCCGAGACGCAGCGCAACCTGTACGACGGCGTGCCGCTGGACGAGGTCTACAAGGCCTCCATCCTGGCCGCCCGCACGCTGATCGAGAAGGAACCCGACTACACCTTCGTCACGGCGCGCCTGCTGCTGCACACGATCTTCCGCGAAGTGGTCGGCCAGGAAGTGCGCGCCGCCGAGCGCGCCGCCGCCTACGCCGACAACTTCCCGCTGTTCATCAAGAAGGGCGTCGAGAACGAGCTGCTGGACGACAAGCTGCTGCAGTACGACCTGAAGCGCCTGGGCGCCGCGCTGAAGGCCGAGCGCGACAACCAGTTCGACTACCTCGGCCTGCAGACCCTGTACGACCGCTACTTCCTGCACGTGCGCAAGACCCGCATCGAGCTGCCGCAGGCCTTCTTCATGCGCGTGGCCATGGGCCTGGCCCTCAACGAGATCGACCGCGAAGCGCGCGCCATCGAGTTCTACGAAGTGCTCAGCAGCTTCGACTTCATGTCGTCGACGCCGACGCTGTTCAACGCCGGGTCGCTGCGCTCGCAGCTGTCCTCCTGCTACCTGACCACGGTGCCGGACGACCTGGACGGCATCTACGAGTCGATCAAGGAGAACGCGCTCCTGTCCAAGTTCGCCGGCGGCCTGGGCAACGACTGGACCCGCGTGCGCGCGCTGGGCTCCCACATCAAGGGCACCAACGGCGAGTCGCAGGGGGTGGTGCCGTTCCTGAAGGTCGTGAACGACACCGCGGTGGCGGTCAACCAGGGCGGCAAGCGCAAGGGCGCCGTCTGCGCCTACCTGGAGTCCTGGCACCTGGACGTCGAGGAATTCCTGGAGCTGCGCAAGAACACCGGCGACGACCGCCGCCGCACCCACGACATGAACACGGCCAACTGGATTCCGGACCTGTTCATGCGCCGCGTGATGGAAAAGGGCGACTGGACGCTGTTCTCGCCCTCCTCGGTGCCCGACCTGCACGACAAGTTCGGCGCCGAGTTCGAGAAGGCCTACCTGGCCTACGAGGAAAAGGCGAAGCGCGGCGAGATCAAGCCGAGCAAGACCATCCCCGCCAACGACCTGTGGCGCAAGATGCTCTCGATGCTGTTCGAGACCGGGCATCCCTGGATCACCTTCAAGGACGCCTGCAACGTGCGCAGCCCGCAGCAGCACGCCGGCGTGGTGCACTCGTCCAACCTGTGCACCGAGATCACGCTGAACACGTCCGACACCGAGACGGCGGTGTGCAACCTGGGTTCCGTGAACCTGCTGCAGCACCTGAAGGACGGCAAGGTCGACCAGGAAAAGCTCAAGCGCACCATCACCACCGCGATGCGGATGCTCGACAACGTGATCGACATCAACTACTACGCGGTCAAGAAGGCGCGCGACTCCAACATGCGCCACCGCCCGGTCGGCCTGGGCGTCATGGGCTTCCAGGACGCGCTGTACCAGCTGCGCATCCCCTACGCCTCCCAGGAAGCCGTCCAGTTCGCCGACGAGTCGATGGAAGCCGTCTGCTACCACGCCTACTGGGCGTCGACCGAACTGGCGCGCGAGCGCGGCAAGTACTCCAGCTACAAGGGCTCCCTGTGGGACAAGGGCGTGCTGCCCCTGGACACGCTGGGCCTGCTGGCGGACTCCCGCGGCGAGCAATACGTGGACGTGGACCGCTCCGCCACGCTGGACTGGGACGCCCTGCGCCGCAAGATCGCCGCCGACGGCATGCGCAACAGCAACTGCGTCGCCATCGCGCCGACGGCGACCATCTCCAACATCATCGGCGTGGACGCGTCCATCGAGCCCTGCTTCGGCAACCTCTCGGTCAAGTCCAACCTGTCCGGCGAGTTCACGGTGATCAACCACTACCTGGTGCGCGACTTGAAGCGCCTGGGCCTGTGGGACGACGTGATGGTCATGGACCTGAAGCACTTCGACGGATCGCTGCGCCCGATCGACCGGGTGCCGCAGGAGGTCAAGGCGCTGTACGCCACCGCCTTCGAGGTGGAGCCGGTGTGGCTGGTCGAAGCCGCCGCCCGCCGCCAGAAGTGGATCGACCAGGCGCAGTCGCTGAACATCTACATGGCCGGCGCTTCCGGCAAGAAGCTGGACGAGACCTACAAGCTGGCGTGGCTGCGTGGCCTGAAGACCACCTACTACCTGCGCACGACCAGCGCGACGCAGGCCGAAAAGTCCACGGTGCAATCCGGCCGGCTGAACGCGGTGAGCAACGGCAACGGCAGCGGAATGCTGGCGACCGGCAACGGCGTGCATGCGGCGCCCGCGCACAGCGGCGAAGGCTCGCTGAGCGCGATGGAAGCGGCGGCCGCCGCGGCGCGCGCGCAGATCGATGCGCAGACGTCGACACCGGCGACGGACATCAAGTTCTGCGGCGTCGACGACCCGACCTGCGAAGCATGTCAGTGAAGCGCGCGTGTGCAATGCACGCGAACACGCGCATCGCACATGCGAAATGAAAGAGGTATCGGCGTTCTCCGACAGATCGCCGATGCAATCAAGCAACAAAATGCGGCGCGGATGTGAACGGACACTTTGATTCACGCATCCGCGCTCGCATAATCCGAGCACTGGAACACCTATGTTGACCTGGGACGACGAAGTCACGCCCACACCGTCAAAGCCCGTGAGCAGCGGTTTACCCACCAACCGCGAGGCGATGCATTCGCCGCTCGCCCAGCCCTCTCCCGTTTCCATCCCCCCATTGCAAGTGCGCACGCTGGACGACGGAGCCGTCGCTCCGGTGTCGCCCGTGATCGCGCCGATCGTCACGCAGCCCGCCAAGCCGGCCGCCGCGACTTCCACGCGCCGCGTGCAGGCCGCCGACAAGCGCATCATCAACGGCCAGACCGACGTCAACCAGCTCGTCCCCTTCAAGTACAAGTGGGCCTGGGAGAAGTACCTGGCCACCTGCGCCAACCACTGGATGCCGCAGGAAATCAACATGAACCGCGACATC
>DATAGN010000515.1:0-4662 GCA_036263715.1 Ramlibacter sp. | reverse complement strand
GAAGCGGCCCGGGCGCAGCAGCGCGGCGTCCAGGATGTCCGGGCGGTTGGTCGCGGCGATCACGATCACGCCCAGGTTGGTCTCGAAGCCGTCCATCTCGACCAGCATCTGGTTCAAGGTCTGCTCGCGCTCGTCGTTGCCGCCGCCGAGGCCGGCGCCACGCTGGCGGCCGACCGCGTCGATTTCGTCCACGAAGATGATGCAGGGCGCGTTCTTCTTGGCGTTCTCGAACATGTCGCGCACGCGGGCCGCGCCCACGCCGACGAACATCTCGACGAAGTCGGAGCCGGAGATCGAGAAGAAGGGCACCTTCGCCTCGCCGGCGATGGCCTTGGCCAGCAGCGTCTTGCCGGTGCCGGGAGGGCCGACCAGCAGCAGGCCGCGGGGGATGCGGCCACCCAGCTTCTGGAACTTCTGCGGATCCTTCAGGAAGTCGACCACTTCCTTGGTCTCTTCCTTGGCCTCGTCGCAGCCCGCGACGTCGGCGAAGGTGATCTGGTTGCTGCTCTCGTCGAGCATGCGGGCTTTGGACTTGCCGAAGCTGAAGGCGCCGCCCTTGCCGCCGCCCTGCATCTGCCGCATGAAGTAGATCCACACGCCGATCAGCAGCAGCATCGGGCCCCAGCTGACCAGCAGCGTCATGAGCAGCGAGCCCTCTTCGCGCGGCTTCACGTCGAACTTGACGCCGTTGTTGATGAGGTCGCCGACGAGGCCCCGGTCGAGGTAGGTGGCGGTGGTGCGCACCTTGCGGTCATCGGTGGTGATCGCCACGATTTCCGTGCCGCCCTGGCCCTCCTGGATCACCGCGTTCTTGATCGACTTGTTGCGGACCTGCTCCAGGAAATCCGAATAGCCCACCACCGAAGCGCCGGCCGCGCCGCGCGTGTCGAATTGCTTGAATACGGTGAAAAGGACCAGTGCGATCACCAGCCAGACGGCGATCTTGGAAAACCACTGATTGTTCAAACTGAGTCTCCGAACGGATTTAGCCCATGTACTGGGCTCAATTGCCGCCCATTCTAGGGGTTTCAACGGGGTGGACGATCTATTTTTACTACGTGCTCCATAGGAGCGCGCACCCCGTTCGTGCCGGACAAAGCCCCATCCGGCGGGACTGCGCCTGCCGACGGGCCTTTGTCACTTCTGGCTTTTCAGCCCGATGCCGACCAGGAAGGTTTCGGAGGACTTGTCCCGCGAGGCCTTGGGTTTCAGAGGCTTCACGGTGCGAAATCGTTCCTTGAGATGCTGGACGATCTGGCTGTAGCCGCTGCCGTGGAACACCTTGGCGACCAGCGCGCCGTCCGGCTTGAGGTGCGCCTGCGCGAATTCGACCGCCAGTTCCACCAGGTGCGTGATGCGTGCGGAGTCGGACGACGGGATGCCGGAGAGGTTGGGCGCCATGTCCGAGACCACCACGTCCACCTTGCGGCCGCCCAGCAGCCGGTCGAGTTCGGCGGCGGGCTCGGGCTCGCGGAAATCGCCCTGCACGAAGGTGACGCCCTCGATCGGCTCCATCGGCAGGATGTCCATCGCCAGGATCTGGCCTTCCAGCACGCCGGCCGCCGCACCCTCGGGGGCCAGCTTGCGCCGCACGTACTGGCTCCACGCGCCCGGCGTGGAGCCCAGGTCGACCACCACCATGCCGGGCTTGATCAGCCCGAGGGCCTCGTCGATTTCCTTGAGCTTGTAGGCCGCGCGGGCCCGGTAGCCCTCCTTGGCGGCGAGCTTCACGTACGGGTCGTTGACGTGGTCGTTCAACCAGGCCTTGTTGACCTTCTTGCTCTTGGTCTGGACTTTCATGTGCAGGGGATAATAGGCTGATGCCAGCGATTCAATTGAGTATTCCCGAGCGCAAGGCGCACCGGGCCGAAGCCCATCACCTCGACCCTGTCGTGATGATCGGCGACGAGGGCCTGACCGCCGCCGTGAAGAAGGAAACCGATGCCGCCCTCAACGCCCACGGCCTGATCAAGGTGCGCGTGCTCGGCGACGATCGCGAGGCCCGCGAGGCGATGTACCAGCAGCTGTGCGAGGAACTGAACGCCGCGCCGATCCAGCACATCGGCAAGCTGCTGGTCCTGTGGCGCCCCAAGCCGCAGAAGACCAGGGGCGAGGACGAGGACCGCAAGCCGGGCCCGCGCGAGTTCAAGGTCGTCAAGAACTCCAGCCGGGGCGGCCAGCGGCCCGAGGTCAAGCGCGTTCGCGTCCTCGGGAACCAGCGCCTGACCACGGGCGGCCAGGTGAAGAAGGCCAAGCCGAAGCAGAAGTCGGTGAAGAAGACGCGGGCGGAGTAGACCTCCGTCATTCCCGCGGAGGCGGGAATCCAGGGCTTCCGATTCCGTCATTCCCGCGGAGGCGGGAATCCAGGGCTTCCATCTGTAGGTTGGGTTGCGCGAATGCGCACCCCGACAGCTGTTGGGATCGCCTACGGCGAGCCCAACCTACGGGAGCCCAGCCGCCACAAAACCACCAGCGCACACAACCACTGCACCGCATACGCCGCGGTGCCCGCCGTGTGCCACAACTTCAGGTCCTGCCGCGCGACGATGCGCGGCGCGATCGCGAACTCCTGCAGCAGCGCCGCCAGCAGGCCCAGCAGCACATAGGCGACGGCGCCGCCGGCCCATTCCATGGTCGCCGTGCCCTCGGCATTGCGCGCCGACATCAGCACCAGCACGCCGCAGGACACCCCCAGCCACATCTGCGCCTGGAACAACTTCGCCGCCAGCGGGCCCGCCACGGCGGGCGACGAGGCATTCGCGAACAGCAGGGGCACGGCCAGGAAGCCGATGGCGGTCAGGCTGCCCCACCAGAGGGCGGCGGCCAGCAGGCCCAGGCGCGCCTTCCAGTCCACGGCCTCAGAGGTAGGAGACCGCGACGATCTCGTAGCGCTTGACGCCACCGGGCGCCTGCACTTCGGCGGTGTCGCCCTCTTCCTTGCCGATCAGCGCGCGCGCGATCGGGCTGGACACGTTGATCAGTCCCTGCTTCAGGTCGGCTTCGTCCTCGCCCACGATCTGGTACTTCACGGTGTCGCCGGAGCTCTCTTCCTCCAGCTCCACGGTCGCGCCGAAGACCACCTTGCCCCCTGCATCCAGCGTCGACGGGTCGATGATCTGCGCGGCGGCCAGCTTGCCCTCGAGTTCGCGGATGCGCCCTTCGATGAAGCCCTGGCGGTCCTTGGCCGCGTCGTATTCCGCGTTCTCCGACAGGTCGCCCTGCGCGCGTGCTTCCGCGATCGCCTGGATCACGCCCGGGCGATCGACGGTCTTCAGGCGGTGCAGTTCGGCCTTGAGCTTCTCCGCGCCGCGCTTGGTGATCGGGATGGTGGCCATTCTGTGGGTGTCTCCGTACAAAAGCGAAACCGCCGAACGTTGCCGCTCGGCGGTTCTTGTGATGGCGGGATTATAAAACCCCGACCGTCATTCCCGCGCAGGCGGGAATCCAGGGCTTCCGAAGCTGCGCGCGGCGGCGCGCAGTCCCAAGGCGGGCGCCCTGGATCCCCGCCTTCGCGGGGATGACGCATCAAGCGGCGAGCTGCGCGTGCATCTCCTGCACGCTGATCACGTCCAGGTTGTCCATCGCCAGCATGCCTTCCACCGCGGCTTCGGCGCCGGCGATGGTCGTGAACGTCGTCACGCGCGCGAGGAGCGAGGACGTGCGGATGGCACGCGAGTCGGCGATCGCATTGCGGCGCTCCTCCACCGTGTTCACCACCATCACGATCTCGTTGTTCTTGATCATGTCGACGATGTGCGGCCGGCCCTCGGTGACCTTGTTCACGTGCTCGCAGGGAATGCCGGCCGCCGTGATGGCGGCGCAGGTGCCCTTGGTGGCGATCAGCGGGAAGCCCATGGCATGCAGCCGGCGCGCCACTTCCACCGTGCGCGGCTTGTCGCTGTTCTTCACCGTCAGGAACACCTTGCCGGTGGACTTGCCCTCGGCGTCCTTCGCCTTGGGCAGCTTGGTGCCGGCGCCGAGCTGGCTCTTCACGAAGGCCTCGCCGAAGGTCTTGCCCACGCCCATCACCTCGCCCGTGGACTTCATCTCCGGCCCGAGGATCGTGTCCACGCCCGGGAACTTCACGAACGGGAACACGGCTTCCTTCACCGAGAAGTAAGGCGGCGTCACTTCCGTGGTGATGCCCTGCTCCACCAGCGACTTGCCGACCATGCAGCGCGCGGCGACCTTGGCCAGCTGGATGCCGGTGGCCTTGGACACGTAGGGGACGGTGCGCGAGGCGCGCGGGTTCACTTCCAGCACGAAGATGACGTCCTGGCCGTCCTTCTCCTGGATGGCGAACTGCACGTTCATCAGGCCCACGACGTTCAGCGCCTTGGCCATCGCCGCCGTCTGCCGCTTCAGTTCGTCCACCGTCGCCTTAGACAGCGAGTACGGCGGCAGCGAGCAGGCGGAGTCGCCCGAGTGCACGCCGGCCTGCTCGATGTGCTCCATCACGCCGCCGATGAAGACCTTGCCGGCGGAATCCGCGATGCAGTCGACATCGCACTCCACCGCGTCGTTCAGGAACCGGTCCAGCAGCACGGGAGAGTCGTTGGAGACCTTCACCGCCTCGCGCATGTAGCGCTCCAGGTCGCGCTGCTCGTGCACGATCTCCATCGCGCGGCCGCCCAGCTCGTAGCTGGGGCGCACGACCAGCGG
>DATAGN010000514.1:0-4324 GCA_036263715.1 Ramlibacter sp. | reverse complement strand
CGAACCCGGAGATCATCGTGGGCGGTTGCCAGGTGCGGGGCGAATACTTCGTGCGCGACACGGGCGCGGGCTTCGACATGGCCTATGCGGACCGGCTGTTCGGCACCTTCCAGCGGCTGCACGACCCCGACCAGTTTCCCGGCACCGGCATCGGCCTGGCCACGGTGGCGCGGGCGATCGTGCGGCAGGGCGGGCGGGTGTGGGCGCAGTCCGCGCCCGGCGAAGGCGCGACCTTCTATTTCACGCTGCCCCCGGCGCCGTAGGTCGGGTTGCGCCTCCGGCGCACCCCGACATCGAGCTACCTCTGCTCCAGCCTGCCGAAATGCGACTCCAGCGACCCGATGCGCGAGTCCCCGCCCATGATCGGCGGCGGCGGCACTTCGCGCCGCACCGGGCGCTTGCCGCGCAGCAGGGCGAAGACGTGCGCAGCGCGGCTGCTCAGGAACAGGCCCATGGAATGCAGCAGGATCATCCCGTTGACCGGGATGTACGTCAGCAGGCCGTGGCCTTCGGTGTAGCCGGGATTGGCGCGCAGGTAGAAGCGGGTGTCGCGCCGCTGGCTGCGGCGCCAGCGCTGGCGGTCTTCCTCGGACTCGCGCGTGATCCACTCCACCCGGCGCAGCAGCGGGTTGCCCTCCGAAATGCGTTCGAGCTCGAAGGCGGCCGCCAGGTGCTCCATCTCCCGCAGCACCTCGGGCGGGATCGGCTTGCGGTCCACGTGCGGCCAGATCACCGGTGCGTAGTGGGCCAGGAAGGTGTAGCTGCTCGGATGGGTGAGCGCCGCGAAGATGCAGGTGCGGCGCCAGGGTGCCGCCAGCCACACCGCAATGAGCCGCACCAGCGCGCGCACCATGGTGAGGTCCTGGCCGCGCGCTTCCGGCAGCGTGCCGGCTTCCATGCGGATGACCGTGGTGGCCCGTCCGTCGACGTCCAGGCGGAACACGTGCACGGAGGTGTAGCCGACCGTCTCCCCGCGGGTGTTGCGGCGCACGTAGATCCAGGTGCGCCAGGCCTGCCGCTCCACCACGTAATTGCGGAACTCCTCGAAGCTCAGCCCGGCGAAGATCTGCGTGTGGACCGCAAACAGCTCATGCGCGAGGCGCTCGCGCTGCTCGGCCGGCAGGGCGTGCACGGCGTGGCAGGTGATGCGGGAAAGTGCGCTCATGGCTTAGGGGAATTGCTTAGTATCGCAGCGCATTACAAATTGCAACAGCGCTCGGCGGGAAGCTGACAGCCGCGCTTAAGACTCTGCGTTTGTCGATTCCGGAGACCCTGCTTCGTCGTCCGTGCAGGACGGAGCGTTTCCGTCCACCCAAGGAGACCGCCATGCCCGTCCTGGACAGCTACCTTTTCTTCACCAACGGCCAGTGTGCGCAGGCCATGCGCTTCTACGAGCAGACGCTCGGCGCCCGCATCGAGATGCAGATGAAGTACGCCGACTCTCCCGAACCGGACCACTGCCCGGCGGGTGCGGCCGACCTGGTGATGCACGCCAGCCTGAAGGTGGGAGACCGCACCCTGATGGCCTCGGACGTGCCACCCGGCATGGGCGACGCGGCGCCCATGGGCGGCTTTGCCCTGTCGCTGGCCTACGACACCGCCGCCGAGGGCCGCCGCATCTTCGATGCCATGGCGCAGGGCGGCAAGGTCACCATGCCCATGCAGAAGACCTTCTGGGCCGAGGCTTTCGGGATGCTGGTGGACCGCTTCGGAACGCCGTGGATGGTGAGCGGCGGACCTCAGAACCCGTAGGACCTAGGAAGTTGCCGTGGGCTTGTCGGCGCCCAGGACGAAACGCTGCGCCTCGACGCCCCACACCTGCCGCAGCGCGTCCTGCACCGCATCGAGCAGGCGCGCCACGTCCTGGGCGGCGCCCGCGTGCATCGCCTCCGCCACGATCAGCACCTGCGTCGTCGCGTCGCGCACCGCGGACAGGCCGCTTTGCCGGTTCGTCCAGCGGCGCGCGTGCGCGTTGCCCTGCGCATCCACGAAGCTCACTTCGCCCGGTTCGGGGTGCTCGGTCTCGCCGCCGAAGGTGAGGTAGCGCTCCGAGCCGTCCGCATGTCGAACCTGCAGGTCGCCGGCCACCCGGTCGAGGTCGATCACCGCGATGGGGATGGCGAAGGCCATCGAGATGCTGTTGCAGGCGTCGATCAGCGGATGGATGCGCGGCATGGCGCCTTCCTTCTTGAAGCGCCGCAGCAGCGACTCGGAGGCGCAGCGGTACTGCGTGGGCTTCAGGCCCATGCGGGAGAACGCGCGCCGCCACGCCTGGATCTCGGGCAGTTCCGACTCGGAGCCGGCCTGTGCCAGGCGTTGGCTCGCGGTGGCCTCGTGGCGAGCGATCACTGCGCCCGCGTCGACGTCGCGGTGGATGCCGCGGGCGAACAGCGCGCCGGCAGCGAGTTCCGGGTACTGCGCCCAGAGGGCAGGGTGGTGGCTGAAGTTCATGCGGCAGTGTGGCCGCGCGCCGCGGCCGGCGTCTTGAACGTTATTGCAGCGCCGCCTTCCACGCCCCCGGCGTGAAGCCGAACTGGCGCGTGAAGATGCGCGTCATGTGGCTCTGGTCGGCGAAACCGCAGGCGGCGGCGGCTTCGGCCAGCGATGTTCCGCTGCCGACCAGGTGGCGCACGCGTTCGGCGCGCTGCTGCAGCAGCCATGCGTGCGGTGTGCACCCGTGCTGCGCGGCGAAGCGGCGCAGCAGCTGGAAGCGGCTGATGCCGGCCAGGGCCGCCAGCTCCGCCAGCGACGGCGGATGCGCCAGGTCGTCGGCCAGGCGCTGGCGCACGCGCTCCAGTCCGGGTGCGCCCGCCTCGACAGCTACCCGGCGCGCGGCGTGGCGCTCCAGCAGCAGGCCGCAGGCCCGCGCCAGCGCTTCCTCGCAGGCCAGCGCGTCAGCGCGCTTGCCGTTCCATGCGGCCAGCGACGCGAGCAGGGCGCCCACGGCGTGGCGCAGTTCGGGGTCGGTGAAGGCGGGGCGTGCGATGGCGATGTCGCCCTCCACGCCGGCCAGCGAGGCCAGCACCGGCGGCTCGACGTACACGGTGCTCCAGCGGCGCGACGGGCCGCCGAGGGGTCGGCCGTCGTGCATCTCGCCCGGGTTGGTGGCCACGATGTCACCCGCGTAGGCATCGACCACCGCCCGGTCGCTCGAGGAGCGATGCGCGCCGTGCGCCAGCACGCCGAAGCCGAAGCAGCCGTGCGAGTGCCGCCCGTAGTGGCGGCCGCTGTCGATCTCGGTGGCGTACACGCCCGGCCAGGGCGAAGGCAGGACGCGGCAGCGGTGCGCGGGAGCGGGCGGCATCCTGCCATCTTAGGAGGGGAATCCACCCGGTGTTAAGCTGCTTTTTTTCGCCTCACCGCCAGGAACGCCATGCCCGGATTGCTGCCCACCGTCGACCCCGAAGGCCTGCTCGAATTCTCCGTCGTCTACACGGATCGCGCGCTGAACCACATGTCGCGCAGCTTCCAGGGCGTGATGAAGGACATCTCCACCATCCTGAAGGACGTGTACAAGGCGCATGCCACGGCCCTGGTGCCCGGCAGCGGCACCTTCGGCATGGAATCGGTGGCGCGGCAGTTCGCCACGGGCAAGGACGTGATGGTCCTGCGCAATGGCTGGTTCAGCTACCGCTGGACCCAGATCTTCGAGCAGGGCAACGTCGCCAAGTCGCATACCGTCCTGAAGGCACGCAAGCAGGCCAGCGGCTCCACCGCCGCGTGGGCGCCGGTGCCCGTCGCCGAAGTCGTGGCGGCGATCCGTGAACAGAAGCCGGCCGCTTTCTTCGCCCCGCACGTGGAGACCGCAGCCGGCATCATCCTGCCCGACGACTACATGCGCGCCATCGCCGATGCGATGCACGAGGTCGGCGGCCTGTTCGTGCTCGATTGCATCGCCAGCGGCGCGATGTGGGTCGACATGAAGGCGGTGGGCGTGGACGTCCTGATCTCGGCGCCGCAAAAGGGCTGGAGCAGCTCGCCTTGCTGCGCCATGGTGTGCTTCAGCGAGCGCGCCCGCCAGGCGATCGACGGCACCACCAGCACCAGCTTCAGCATGGACCTGAAGAAGTGGCTGACCATCATGGAGACGTACGAGGGCGGCGCCCACATGTACCACTCCACCATGCCCACCGATGCGCTAACCCGCCTGCGTTCGACCATGAAGGAGACGCAGGCCTACGGCTTCGCGAAGGTGAAGGCGGAGCAGGAGGACCTGGGCCGCAAGGTGCGCGCGCTGTTCGAGAGCCGCGGCTTCCCCAGCGTCGCGGCCGAAGGCTTCAAGGCGCCGGGCGTGGTGGTGAGCTACACGACGGACCCCGACATC
>DATAGN010000513.1:0-1914 GCA_036263715.1 Ramlibacter sp. | reverse complement strand
GATGTCGTTGCCGGCGGCGTTGAACTTGGCCAGCACCGGCGATTCGAGGATGGTCACCAGCTGCTTGAGCTCGTCCTCGGTGAACTTCTCTTCGAGCACCGGGCCGACGGTGGTGGGCGCGAGCTTGACCGCGCGGTCCTTCACGAGGGCGGTGGTCTCGTCGGCGTACTTGCGCAGGTCGGCCTGGATCTCCTTGGCCGTGGCTTCGCGCTTGTCCGGCGCGACGCGCTGCTGCAGGGCCACGCCGGCAGCGTCCATCAGCGGCGCGACCGAGTCCTGCACCAGCACCCGCGCCATGTTTTCGATGCCGGCTTGCTGCACCTTCAGGATGCGCGCAACGGCTTCCTTCTTGGCAGGCGTGGATTGGGCTTGCGCGCTGGCGCAGGTGGCGGCGATCGCGAGGATCAGCAGAGATTTCTGGAACATCGGGCCAGTTTAATCGCTGGCCCGCAGGTAACTTTCCGTTTACGCGCTTGGCCCTTCACGGCGGCGGCGTGCTCCCATGCGGCGGCTTCCGTTGCGGCGCTCCATGGGGTCGGCCGACGAGACGGGGCGCGCCACCACCTCGGTGATGTCCACCGGGTTGGCCGGCAACCGGCGCTTCGGGTCGCGGTAATGGTCCCAGGCTTTCTTGGCGAGTCCGGAGGTGATGGCGAAGGCGATCAGCTTGCGCAGCAGCATGGCGGGCTCCTTGTCTTGGTTTCTCCGATGGTCGGGCGCATGGCGCCGCGCGCGTGTAGTCGCACGGCGGGCGAAGGGGCAGGACGGAGGGCGCGGCGCCGGTCGCAAGTCCTACAGGCCGCAAAAGGGTGCGCGCACGACAGGCCGGTCCATTGTCTTGCTGCGCCAGCCCGGGCCTGCACCTAAGCTGAAGGCATCGGTTAGGAGGAACTGACCATGTCCGAAGACCTGAGCAAGACGACCGCGGAACAACTGCTGATCCACCTGGAGCCCGACTGGGAGCGGCGCAACTGGTGCAACTGGATCGGCTGCAGCGAAGAGGAACTGGAGCATGCCGTCACGTACGTGGGCCACGACCCCGACAACGTGCGGCGCTTCCTGCGCCAGGCGCGCTGAAGCTAGGCGGACGCGCCAGTCTCGCCGCCGACGCCGCCTGCATCGCGGGGAAGCTGCGCGTCCCGCTTCTTCTCCTGCTGGATGAGCTGCTCGAGCGCGCTGCGCGATCCTTCGCCGCTCTGGCCCGGACGCACCGCCGCACCCTGGCTGCCAGGCCGCTGGCCTGCCTGACCACCGTCGTTGAACGTTTCCATCGCGTACTGCTTTCGACGAACCCGAACACCCTCATTCAACGCCTGAGCCACGTCGGGGTGGTCCGGGGACGGCGAAGAAAGATGTAGAAGGGTTACGGCTTGTGTCCGTCCTCCGCGTGCCCGCGGGGGCCCACCTAGACTCAGGCGAAAGTGGAAGACGGCATCCTGTACCTCGATGAAGCCGACGCGCGCCAGCTGGTGCTCGTGCGCGCCATCGAGGACGTCGACGGCCAGGGCAAGCTGCTGAGCGACGTGGAGCGCGAGCAGCTCGAAGGCGATGCGCTTGCCGCCAGCCGCCAGACCGCCGTGGGCGGCATCGACTTCGGCGAGTACCTGCAGCAGCGCGCGCGCCGCGTACTGGCGATCGTCGGCAACCGCAATCCACGCCTGGCGGCGCTGCAGGAGCCCGATCCGTGGAGGGCCTGGCTCATGGTGCTGCTGCCCCTGGCCGCTTGCCTGGTGGGAGCCGCGATCGACCGGGTCGACAATCCGCAGCGCGTGAACATGCTGTCCCCGCCGCTGCTGGGCGTGCTCGCGTGGAACCTCCTCATGTATCTGGTGCTGCTGCTGGCGGCGGTCCTGCCCCGGAGCTGGTCGCGGCCGGCGCCGCTCGCGGCCGTGCAAAGGTGGCTGTCCCGTCTCA
>DATAGN010000512.1:0-2449 GCA_036263715.1 Ramlibacter sp. | reverse complement strand
CGCGAGCGTGCGTCTTTCGGCTTGCCGGTGGACGTGGTCGCCCTCGCCATCGCCGCCGGTGCGGCGGTCGCGCTCTTTCGCTACAAGGCCGGGGTGATCCCGGTGATCGCCGCGTGCGCGCTGCTGGGGATGGTGCTGAGGCTGGCCGGCCTCGCCTGAAGGCATACTGCGCCGGATTACGGAGGACAGCCATGAAGATCCTGATCACCGGCGGCGCCGGTTTCCTGGGCGCGCGCCTGGCGCGCACGCTGCTCGCGCAGGGCGAGTACAGCCTGCGCGGCGCGACGCCGCGCCGCATCGAGCAGGTGGTGCTGGCCGACCTCGGCGCGGCTCCCCCGGACCTCGCGGCCGATCCGCGCGTGCGTTCGGTGCAGGGCCCGCTGCTCGACCTGGTGCAGCGGCGCGACGTGCCTGCGGCGGGCACCGATGCGGTGTTCCATCTCGCCGCCGCCGTCAGCGCCGAATGCGAAGCCGATTTCGACCTGGGCATGCGCAGCAACGTGGACACCACGCGCGCGCTGCTGGAAGCCTGCCGCGCGCTCGGCACCGCGCCGGTGTTCGTGTTCGCGAGCTCGGTGGGCGTGTTCGGCCGGCGTCCGGGCGATCCGCCGCTGGGCGTGATCGCCGACGACACGCTGCCGACGCCGCAAGGCAGCTACGGCATCCAGAAGTTCATCTGCGAGCAGCTGGTGGCCGACTACACGCGCAAGGGCTTCATCGCGGGACGCAGCGTGCGGCCGATGACGGTGTCGGTGCGCCCGGGCCGGCCCAACGGCGCCGCTTCCGGGTTCTTCAGCGGGATGATCCGCGAGCCGCTCGCGGGTGAACGTGCCCGCATTCCTGTCGGCCCTGACGTGGGCGCGGCGCTGGCCTCGCCCAGCAGCACCATCGCAGGCTTCGTGCGCGCGGGCGAGGCCACCGACACCGAATGGGGCCACCGCACGGCCATGAACCTGCCGTCGCTGGCCACCACCGTCGGCGAGATGGCCGCGGCGCTGGAGCGCATCGCCGGCAAGCAGGCGTCGGCGCTGCTGGACTGGTCGCCGGATGCCAGCGTGGACCGGCTGGTGCGCAGCTGGCCGGGTGAGGTGGCGTGGGAACGCGCCCGTGCGCTGGGCCTGAAAGCCGACGCCGACTTCGACAGCATCGTGCGCCAGTACATCGCCGAGAACCCGCAGGCCGTGCGCCTGGCGGTGCGCTGAGGAAGTCAGGCGATGCCGCGCTTTGCCGCCAACCTGTCGATGCTCTATCCCGAGCTCGACTTCCTGGATCGCTTCGAGGCCGCCGCGCGCGACGGCTTCGAAGGGGTCGAATTCCTCTTTCCCTACGAGCACGAAGCCGCCGAGATCGTCGCGCGGCTGCAGGGCAACCGGCTGCAGCAGGTGCTGTTCAACGGGCCGCCGGGCGACTGGAACGCGGGCGAGCGCGGCATGGCCTGCCTGCCCGGGCGCGAGCAGGAGTTTCGCGAGAGCATCACGAAGGCATTGCGCTATGCGGAGGCGCTGGCCTGCCCGCGCATCCACGTGATGGGAGGCCTCGTGCCGCAGGGGCAGGAGCGCGCCGCGCTGCGCCCGACCTACGTGGCCAACCTGCGCTGGGCCGCACGCGAGGCGGCGAAGCAGGGCGTGAACGTGCTGATGGAGCCGATCAACACGCGCGACATTCCCGGCTTCTTCCTCAACCGCCAGGACCATGCGCACGAGCTGGTGCAGGAGATCGGGGAGCCCAACGTGCAGGTGCAGATGGACCTGTACCACTGCCAGATCGTCGAGGGCGACGTCGCCATGAAGATCCGGCAGTACCTGCCCACGGGGCGGGTCGGCCACTTCCAGATCGCCGGCGTGCCGCAAAGGCATGAGCCTGACCTGGGCGAGATGAACTATCCCTACCTCTTCGACGTGATCGACCAGGTGTCGGCCTCGTGCGGTTGGCAAGGGTGGGTGGGTTGCGAGTACCGGCCCGCGCGCGGCGCGCAGGCGGGTGGGACGAGCGAGGGTTTGGCTTGGATGCGGCGCTTGCGGTAGGGCGTCGTCATCCCCGCGGAGGCGGGGATCCAGGGCTTCGAAATCCGTAGGTTGGGTTGCGCGAAGCGCACCCCAACGCAGGGTGTTGGGGTGGCCTGCGGCCAACCCAACCTACGAAGGCGGATCCCCCGCGCGCAACTGCCGCAGGAACTCCATCGCCGCCGCCGGCGCCCTTTCCTTCGCGCCATTGATGAAGAACACGAACGCCTCGTTCTCCTCGCCCAGCCCGACCCACTCCTTCGCCCCCTTCACCCACGGCGCAATGGCCTCTGGCGTGTAGCCGGTGGGCACGTCCGACGCCGTGCGCCGCAGGCGCAGGTACGCCAGCTCGCTGCGCGCATGCGGGATCGCGGGGAACTCGTCGGCGTCCCAGTACACCGTCGTGACGCCATGCCGCGCCAGCAACTCCAGGTACTCCTCGCAGG
>DATAGN010000511.1:0-3618 GCA_036263715.1 Ramlibacter sp. | reverse complement strand
CCAGTGCTTCACGTCCGACTTGGACACGAAGCGGCAATGGCGCGCTGCATGCATCACGAGGATGTCCAGCCAGGAGATGTGGTTGGCCACCAGCAGCACCGGCCCGCGCGCCGGTGGCTGTCCCTGCACCACGAGCGGGATGCCCAGCACGTCCAGCATCCGCTTCGCCCAGGCCTGCACCGTCGCGTTGCGGCGCTCCTGGTCCATGTGCGGGAAGCGGAAGGTGATGGTGAACCAGCCGCCGATCGCGTGCGCCAGCACGCGCAGCACACGCCAGGGCGCGAGCAGCGGCCTCACCGGGCTTCGAAAGCGACCTGGCCGCCGACGATGGTGCAGCGCACCTGGCCCTGCAGCTCGTGCCCCGCGAAGGGCGTGTGGCGCCCCTGGCTGCGCAGGCTCTCCGGCGTGACGGTCCAGGCCGCGTTGGCATCGAAGATGCACACGTCGGCGACGCCGCCGTCCACCAGCTGGCCCGCGCTGGCCTGCAGCGTCCCCAGCGCTGCGCCGAGCACGCGCGCCGGCTCGCTGGTGAGCACCGCCAGCGCGCGCACGAGGCCGACACCGCTTTCCTGGCCCCACTTCAAGGCCAGTCCGAGCAGCAGTTCGAGGCCGGTCGCGCCCGGCTCCGCTTCGGCGAAGGGCAGCGTCTTGGCGTCCTCGTCCACCGGCGTGTGGTCCGACACCAGCGCATCGATGGTGCCGTCGGCAAGGCCCTCGCGCAGCGCGTCGCGATCACGCTGCTGGCGCAGCGGCGGCGACAGGCGCATGCGGCTGTCGAAGTAGCCGATGTCCACGTCGGTCAGGTGCAGGGAGTTGATGCTGACGTCGCACGTGAGCTTCAGGCCCTCCGCCTTGGCGGCGCGCACCAGCGCCACGCCCGCCGCGCTGCTGATGCGGCACAGGTGCACTCGCGCGCCGGTCACCCGCATCAGCTCGAAGATCACGTGCATGGCGATCGTTTCCGCCGCGACCGGCACGCCCGACAGCCCCAGGCGCGTCGCCAGCGGGCCGCTCGCGGCCACGCCCTTGCCCAGGTGGTACTCCTGCGGCCGCAGCCACACGGCGTAGCCGTAGGTCGAGGCGTACTGCAAGGCACGCTGCATCACCTGCGTGTTCACCAGCGGCACCTCGGCCTGGCTGAAGCCGACGCAGCCCGATTCGGTGAGTTCGGCCATCTCGGTGAGCACCTCGCCCGCCAGGCCGCGCGTGAGCGCGCCGAGCGGGAAGACGCGCGCCTGGTGCAGTTTCTCGGCGCGGAACTTGAGCATGTCCACCAGACCGGGCTCGTCGAGCACCGGGTCGGTGTCGGGCGGGCACACGAGGCTGGTGATCCCACCGGCCACGGCCGCGGCCATCTCGCTTTCCAGCATGCCCTCGTGCTCGTGGCCCGGCTCCCGCAGGCGCACGGCCAGGTCGACGAGGCCGGGTGCCACGATGCAGCGCGAAGCATCGATCACGCGATTGGGCGCGAAGCCCTCGGGAACGGTGCCGACGCCGATCACGCGGCCGGCGGCCAGCGCCACGTCGCAGATCTCGTCGAAGTTGCGGGCGGGATCGATCACGCGGCCGCCGCGGATCAATATCTTCATGCCGCCTCCCGCGTGTTGGCCGCGACGATGCCCATCACCGCCATGCGCACCGCGATGCCGAAGGTCACCTGCGGCAGGATCACGCTCTGCTTGCCGTCGACCACCGCCGAATCGATCTCCACCCCGCGGTTGATCGGGCCCGGGTGCATCACGATCGCGTCCGGCTTGGCGAGCGTCAGGCGCTCGGTGGTGAGGCCGTAGCGCTTGAAGAACTCCTGCGACGAGGGCAGCAGCGCCCCGCTCATGCGTTCGTTCTGCAGCCGCAGCATGATGATGACGTCGCAGCCCTTGATGCCCTCTTCCAGCGAGTGGAAGACGCGCACGCCCATGTCCCGCATGTCGCCCGGCACCAGCGTCTTGGGCCCGACGACGCGCACTTCGGCGCAGCCGAGCGTGGTGAGCGCGTGGATGTCCGAGCGCGCAACGCGCGAGTGCAGCACGTCGCCGACGATCGCCACCGTGAGGTTGCTGAAGTCCTTCTTGTAGTGGCGGATGGTGTACATGTCCAGCAGCCCCTGCGTGGGGTGGGCATGGCGGCCGTCGCCGGCATTCACGACGTGCACGTGCGGTGCCACGTGCTGCGCGATCAGGTAAGGCGCGCCGGACTCGCTGTGGCGCACGACGAAGATGTCGGCGGCCATGGCGGACAGGTTGGCGATGGTGTCCAGCAACGACTCGCCCTTGCTGGCGGAGGAGCGGGCGATGTCCAGGTTGATCACGTCGGCCGACAGGCGCGTCGCCGCGATCTCGAAGGTGGTGCGGGTGCGCGTGCTGTTCTCGAAGAACAGGTTGAACACGCTCTTGCCGCGCAGCAGCGGCACCTTCTTGACCTCGCGGTCGCTTACGCTGACGAAGTTGGACGCGGTGTCGAGGATGTGCGTCAGGATGTCCTTCGGCAGCCCCTCGATGGAGAGCAGGTGGATCAGCTCTCCGTTCTTGTTCAGTTGCGGGTTTCGCTTGTAGAGCATGTTCTTCTTCGTCAGCCCGCGCGTTCGACCTGGAAGCTGAAGCGGCCCCCGTCGTCGCGCGCGAGCGCCAGCGACTGGCCGGCGGGCAGCGACACGCGCGCGGCGGCGTAGTCCGCCTGCACCGGCAGCTCGCGGCCGCCGCGGTCCACCAGCACCGCGAGCGTCACGCTCGCCGGCCGGCCGTAGTCGAACAGCTCGTTGAGCACCGCGCGGATCGTGCGCCCGGTGTAGAGCACGTCGTCGAGCAGCAGGATGTGCGCGCCGTTGACGTCGAAGTCCAGCCGCGTCTGCGCCGTCGCGGAGATCCCGCGGCGGGCGTAATCGTCGCGGTGCATCGCCGAGGAGATCACCCCGTGCGTACCCGGCAGGCCCAGGTCCTTCTGCAGGCGCTCGGCCAGCCAGGCCCCGCCCGAGGTGACGCCCACCAGCCGCGCTTCGGCCTGGCGCAGGTTCTGCACGCCGCGCAGCAACTCGCGGTAGAGGCCTTCGGCGTCGAGCGTCAGGGCGCCGGGGGTCGGGGAATTCAAGGCAGGCTCCTCAGGAACTGTTCCAGGATGACGCAGGCGCTGGCCGCGTCGGCATCGCGCGCGCCGGAGGCGATCGCTTCGGTCGTGCTGTAGCGCTCGTCGACTTCGTAGACCGGCTTGCCGCAGCGCGCGCGCAGCTGGCGCGCGAACTTGCGCGCCCGCGCCGTATTCTCGTGGCTCGCGCCGTCCGGGTGGAAAGGCACGCCGACGACCAGGGCGTCCGGCTGCCATTCCTTGATGCAAGCCTCGGCCGCGGCCAGGCGGGCATCGCTTGCTTCCGCCCGGATGGTCGGCTGCGGCGTCGCCGAGCGCAGCATGCGGTTGCCGACGGCAACGCCGGTGCGCTTGGCGCCGAAATCGAATGCGAGGAAGGTCTGGAACTGCGCGGGGACTGCGTCCGCGCTGGTCATGCGTGGCCGGCTCCGGACAGCAGCATCCAGGGCTTCAAGCCGAGCAGCGAAAGCGCCTTCTCGTAGCGCTCCTCGATCGGGGTGTCGAAGATCACCGCGGGGTCGGCGTCCACCGTGAGCCAGC
>DATAGN010000510.1:0-6875 GCA_036263715.1 Ramlibacter sp. | reverse complement strand
CCGAAATGAGCATGGACGCCCTGATCGCGTCCGCGTGCGCGCCGCTTTCCTTCCAGGCGGTGGACATCGATGGTGAGTCCTACTGGGATGGGAGCTACGCGGCCAATCCCGCCCTGTGGCCGCTGTACGAGAACAATCTCGACACCGACATCTTCATGGTCGAACTGACTCCCCAGTACCGTCCCGAAGTTCCTCGGTCGGCCAAGAACATCCTGAATCGCATCAATGAGCTTGCATCGATCACGGGGCTGCTGTCGGAGCTGCGGGCGCTGGACACGATCAACAACAACGTCGCCGAAGCGGACATCCGCATGCACGTTCTCAGCATGTCCGAGGGACCCGCGGCAGCGCTCGAGAACGAGCCTTCGATCCGGCGCACGGTCGGACGCGTTCTGTTCGAGATGCTGCGGCGGGACGGCCACCGCGCCTGCGATGCCTGGCTGCAGGAAAACGGTGCACAGCTCGGCAAACGCTCCACCGTGGACATCGGGTTGCGCTATCTCGCACCCGCACTGCCGATGGCGTCCGGCGAGGCCCTCATCCCCGAGCTCTCCGCGCCCTGAGGGCGGGCGCTTGGGTGCGACACTCGGGGATGGGCTTCGAACACGAATCGGATTCCGCTGCGGCGAACGGGGGCAGCGCGACGCGCGAACAGGTCCTTCACATGCTGGCCGAGGCCGCGGAGCTCGAGCACAACATCCTTTGCAGCTACCTCTACGCGACCTTCAGCATGAAGCGGCGGGAGGATGAAGGCGTCACGCGAGACGAGCTGGAGGCGATCGGCCGCTGGCGCGGCGCCATGATGGGATTGTGCGTGGAGGAGATGGTCCACCTGGCGCAGGTGTGCAATTTGATGGTCGCCATGGGCGCGCGGCCTCACTTCAACCGGCCGAACCTGCCGGTCGCCCCCGGCTGCCACCCCGCGGGCGTCGCCATCACGTTGGCGCCGTTCGGGCTGGAGACGCTGGAACACTTCATCTTCCTGGAGCGCCCCGAAGAGATCCCGGTGGCGGACCCCGCCGCATTCCAGGCGGAGGACGGCGCGGAGCGCCCGCGTCCTGCGTTTCGGCCGCTGATGCCGCGCGCACCCAGCTATGAAACCATCGGCGGCTTCTACGAGGCGCTGCGCCGCGAGGTGGAGCTCGCTGCCTCCGAACTGGGCGAAGGCGCGCTGTTCAGCGGGCCGGCGGACCTGCAACTGACCGCCGACGAGATCCGGTCGCCCGACCTGGTGGTGGTGCGGGGCGTGGAGGACGCGAGGCGCGCGATCGACTTCATCTTGGAGCAAGGGGAAGGCTCGGGCGGCCAGCGGGACGACTCTCACTTCGGCCGCTTCGAAGCGATCCGCGACGAATTGCTCGCGCTGCGCTCGGCGCGCCCGGAGTTCGAGCCCGCCCGCGCTGCGGCGCGCGACCCGGTGATGCACGCTCCGGTCGCCGATGACCGGGTGTGGATCCAGGGCGCGAAGGCAGGGCCGGTGATCGACGCCGCCAACGCTGCCTATTGCGCGATGCTGCGCTGCCTTTCGCAGCTCTACGACACCCCCTCGCGCGACTCGGCCCGGCGCGAGGCGCTGCTGTCGGCGGCCCTGGGATGCATGAAGGCGGTGACTTCGCTCGGCTCGTGCCTTACCGAGCTTCCGGCCAACGACGGGGCGGACGCGCCGCGCGCGGGCATGAGCTTCGCGATGCTGCGCGCGACCGAGGGCTTGCTGCCGGAGGCGGCGTTGCCCGCCGTCGCCGGGCAATTGGCGCTGATCGCCGTCCGGCTGCCCTCCCTCGCGA
Source organism: Ramlibacter sp. (assembly GCA_036263715.1). Classification (GTDB taxonomy): domain Bacteria; phylum Pseudomonadota; class Gammaproteobacteria; order Burkholderiales; family Burkholderiaceae_C; genus Ramlibacter. The sequence continues at coordinate 5,091 of DATAGN010000510.1, read as the reverse complement.
CTGGGCCTGGCGCGCTCGCCGACGCCGCCGCTGCCTTGACCGAGGGAGCCGAGGCGCTGCGCCGGGCGCGCTAGCCACCACGGGGGCTCGCGTTTGCCTCCGAGGCGCTAGGATCGCCAATTCGTTCTTGCCCTCCCTGCCATGAACCCCCAGTCAGACTCTCTTGGCAAGCTGGTGCGCTACTCCGCGTGGGCCAACGAGGTCCTTTACCGGATGCTGTGCACCGTCGACGGTGACATCCTCGTTCGGCCTCGCCAGGGTCGGCCTTCCGGAGCGCTCGGAGTGCTCGGCCACATCTACGTCGTGGGCCTGATCTGGAAGGGGCATCTGACGGGCGAGGCACACGGCTTCGCCAACAGGAACCTCGAGCCGCTGCCACCGATCGCCGACCTTCGGGAGCGACAGGCCGCATTGGACGCGTGGTATTGCGACTTCACCACCAGGCTGACGCCAGAGCAGCGCCATGCGCCCATCGATTTCCGGTTCGTCGACGGCGAGCCGGGCAGGATGACTGCAGAAGAAATGGTGTTGCACCTCGTGAACCACGGGACGTATCACCGGGGCTATGTCGCGGACATGCTGTACGAGGCCGGGCTGAAACCGCCGACCATGGACCTGCCGGTCTTCATCCGCGATGTCCTGGCCGCTTAGGGCCGCTGCACAAGATCGAGGCCCAGGTGCCGGCGGTGCATCGCCGCCCATGCGCACCTTGATCGTGGCGGATGGAGTTGCCGGCCATGTTCAGGCGCGCCGCCGCGGCAGCTTCAGCCGGATGGACGCCGGCGAGAACACCTGCACCTTGAGTACCGCTCCCGGATCCGAAGACGATTGGAACCAGTCGCGCACGTCCGTGCCTCCCATGATGCGCGGCGTTCCGTTGGCATTCGCGCGCCGATTGATGGTGCCGAGGACAGGAGAGCGCGCGCTGCCCAGGAAAATCTCTATCGCGTCTCCATCAGCGGCAAACCAGCGCTCGTCCGCCACACCCACGTTGAAGAAGCCGGTCTTGTGGTAGGTGGGCTGCAGGGTAATTCCGAAGGTGTGATGCACCTCCTGGACGGGCTCCTCGGTGGAGAGTTCCGTGGGCTCCTCCGGCTTTCCGCCGTTCCAGGGCGGCTTGAGCACGCTGATGATCGAGTCTTCCAGGCCGGCAGCGAGATTGAGGTGAAACGCTCCATAGTGATGCAAGCCGTTGTCCGGCAGCGCAAAGATCTCCACCGCAGCACCGGCGTCGAGCTGCTCACGGATGCGCGCATTGTTTCGCATGTTGGTGCTCTGGCTGGGCGCAGGATTCCTGTAGCCAAGCATGCGGGCAGAGAGCACCTGAACGGTCTTGCCAACGTACTTCACCTGCCCGTCGCACACGAAGGCGTACAGGATGTTCCTTTCGGTTGCGTGACGCGTGAGCTCAAAGCGAACGCGCTCTCCGTCAAGGTGCCAGTGCCCGGCCGGCACGAAGCCGATCTGCAGAAGTCGGTTCATGCTTGGCCGTCCCGCTCGTAAGCCGCAATCTCTCGCTCATACCGCAACGTCAGGTCGATCTCGTCGATCCCCGCGAGCAGGCACTCCTTGCGAAACGGATCCACGTCGAAGCGTTCGACGCTGCCGTCCGGCATCTCCACCGTCTGCGCGGCGAGGTCGATCTCCAATTCAGTACCCGGCGCCGCACGCAGCTGCTCGCGCAGCCTTGCCACCTTGTCGCCAGGCAGCACGATCGCCAGCACCCCGTTCTTGAACGAGTTCTCGAAGAAGATGTCGCCGAAGGACGGTGCGATCCAGGCGCGCAGGCCGGAGCCCGCGAGCGCCCACACCGCACCCTCCCGCGAGGAGCCGCAGCCGAAGTTCTCGGCCGCCACCAGGATCTGCGCCCCCTGGTACTCCGGACGATCCAGCGGGAACTGCGGGTCCTGAGCGCGCAGGTCGTGGAAGAGGAAGTTCTGGTAACCCTCCGCGCGCGGCTTGCGAAGGAAGCGCGCGGGAATGATGCGGTCGGTGTCGACGTTGACGATGTCCAGCGGCACCGCCTTGGAACGCAGCAAGGTGAAAGGCTGCATGGTCAGTGCGGCAGCAGCTTGCGCACGTCCGTGAGGCAGCCGGTCACGGCCGCGGCCGCCGCCATTGCGGGGCTCACGAGGTGCGTGCGGGCGCCGACGCCTTGCCGGCCTTCGAAGTTGCGATTGGAGGTCGATGCGCAGCGCTTGCCCTCGGCCACCAGGTCGCCGTTCATGCCCACGCACATCGAGCAGCCCGCGTCACGCCAGTCCATGCCGGCGTCGAGGAACACGCGGTCCAGGCCTTCGGCCTCGGCCTGGCGCTTGACGAGGCCCGAGCCGGGGGAAACCAGCGCCGGGATCACGGCCTTGCGCCCGCGCACGACCTGCGCGGCGGCGCGCAGGTCCTCGATGCGGCTGTTGGTGCACGAGCCGATGAAGACCTGGTCCATCGGCAGGCCCTCGATCTTCTGTCCGGGCTGCAGGTCCATGTAGCGCAGGGCCTTTTCCATGCTGCCGCGCCGCGTCGGATCGGGTTCGCTCGCCGGGTCGGGCACGACGCCGCCGATGGCGATGCCGTGCTCGGGGCTGGAGCCCCAGGTGGCCATCGGCTCGATCGCTTCTGCGTCCAGGTGCACCTCGCGGTCGTACGCCGCATCCGCATCGGACGGCAGCCGCCGCCAGCGTGCGAGCGCCGCATCCCAGTCCGCGCCCTGGGGCGCAAAGGGTCGGCCGGCGAGGTATTCGAAGGTGGTGTCGTCCGGCGCCACCAGCCCGCTGCGCGCCCCGGCCTCGATGGACATGTTGCAGATCGTCATGCGCGCTTCCATGGACAGGGCGCGCACGGCGCTGCCGGTGTACTCGATGGTGTGGCCGGTGCCGCCGAAGGCGCCGATGCGCGCGATCAGCGCCAGCACCAGGTCCTTGGCGTGCACGCCTGGGCGCAGCCGGCCGGTGACTTCCACGCGCAGCGTCTTCGATCGCGCCTGCCACAGCGTCTGCGTCGCCAGCACGTGCGCCACTTCCGACGCGCCGATGCCGAAGGCGAGGGCGCCCATCGCGCCATGCGTGGACGTGTGCGAGTCGCCGCACACGAGCGTCACGCCCGGCAGGGTGATGCCTTGTTCGGGCCCGACCACGTGCACGATGCCTTGCCGCGGGTCGTCGGCGCCGAAGAAGGTGATGCGCGTTTCGGCGGCATTGCGCGTGAGGGTCTCGATCTTGTCGCGCAGTTCCGGGTTGGTGATGTTGTCCCGGCCCTTCGTCGGCATGTAGTGGTCCGGCGTCGCGAAGGTCAGGTCCGGCCGGCGCACCGCGCGGCCCGCATTGCGCAGCGCCTCGAAGGCGTGGAAGCTGCCGTCATGCGCCAGGTGCCGGTCGATGTACAGCAGCGTGCGGCCGCCGGGACCCGTCGCGACCGTGTGCGCGTTCCAGATCTTGCCGTACAGCGTCTCGCCCATGGCTACTTCGGCAGGTGCCCGATGGAGTCGGCGTACTTCTTCATCGCCTCTTCACCGAGATACTCGCGCTCCCAGGCACGCACCTGGTCGAAGCCGGCGAAGGTGTGCAGGTCGCCCAGGGGATGCTTCCTGAAGTCTTCCATGAACTGCGTCTCGGCAACGGGGCCGTCCTGCTTCATCCGCGCGGCCAGGTCGTGCATCGCGCCGAGGGCGGAGCGCAGCATCGCGTTGGGCGAGATGCACACGGCGATGCGCATGTCGCGCATCTCCTGCAGCGTGAAGCGCGGTGACACGCCGGTCATGTTGTAGAAAACCGGGCCCTTCACCTCGCGGCAGATGCGCTGCACCTCCTCGGCTGACGTGGGACCTTCGATGAAGGCGAGGTCCGCACCGGCAGCGATGAAGGCATTGGCGCGGCGGATGGCCTCGTCGAGCGAGCCGCCGGAGGCGCCGCGCGCGTCGGTGCGTGCGATCAGCACGAAGTCCGGATCGAGCTGGTTGCGCGCATCGACCGCCGCGCGCACCTTGCCCACGGCTTCTTCCAGCGGGATCACCTGGCGGCCGGCCACGTGGCCGCAGCGCTTGGGGCTCACCTGGTCTTCCATGTGCAGGCCCGCGACGCCGGCGCCGATGTATTCGCGCACGGTGCGCATCACGTTGATGGCGTTGCCGAAGCCCGTGTCCGCGTCGGCAATCAGCGGCGTGTCCACGGCCGAAGCGATATAGCGCGCGTTGGCCACCATCTCGCTCATGGTGGTGAGGCCCACGTCGGGCAGGCCGGTGAGCGACAACGAGGTGCCGTAGCCCGTCATGTAGATCGCGTCGAAGCCGGCGTTGGCCAGCACCTTGGCGCTCATGGCGTTGTAGCAGCCGGGCACGTAGAGCGTGGGTCCCTTGGCGATCAGCGCCCGCAGGCGCGTGCTGGCACGTTGATTGGTCATTGCGGCTTCACTCCGGCGTCCTTCAGGACCTTGGTCCAGACCTGCTGCTCCTTGGCCAGGAAGGTCCGGAACTCCGCGGGCGTGTTGCCGGCCGGATCGGCACCCAGCTTCTGCAGGCCTTCGCGCACGCCGGGGTTCTGCAGCGCCTTCACCGCCGCCTGGTGCAGCGCCGGGACCACTTCCTTCGGAACGCCGGAGCGCACCAGCAGCCCGTACCAGGTGTCGGACGCATACCCCGGCACGGTCTCGCCGACCGTCGGCAATTCGGGATTGCTCTGCGGCCGCTTGCTGCTGGTGACCGCGATCACCTTCAGCTTGCCTTCCTTGATCAGCGGCTGCAGCGGCAGCAGGCCGTCCACGGCCAGCTGCACCTCGCCGCCCAGCACGCCCTGGCGCGCCTGCGTGCTGCCCTTGTAGGGCACGTGCACGATGTTCACGCCCGCCATGGTCTTGAGCAGTTCCATGTTCAGGTGCGTGGCGCTGCCCGTGCCGGCCGAGCCGTAATTCAGCTTGCCGGGATTGGCTTTCGCATACGCGAGCAGCTCCTTCAGGTTGTTGGCGGGCACGGAAGGGTGCGCCACGACCACCTGGTGCGTGTAGGCGAGCACGGTGACCGGCTCGAAGTCCTTGAGCGGGTCGTAGGTCTGGCCGGCGTGCAGCGCGGGGTTGATCACGTGCGAGGGACTCACCGCCAGCATG
>DATAGN010000509.1:0-3454 GCA_036263715.1 Ramlibacter sp. | reverse complement strand
CCCATGCGCACCTTCACGCCGGGCGCCAGGCTCGCCTGGCTGCGGTAGATGCCGGGCACGCCGATGTCCGCCAGCCCGATGCCCCAGGTGCTGTTGGCCAGGATCATGGCCTCGGCCACGATCAGGTCCAGCGGCGCGCCGCGCTTGCGCACCGTGATCTCCACCCGCTCGTCGCCCTCCGGCCCGGATTCGGGTGCGGCCGGGACGCGGAAGTTGTAGTCCGGCCGGTTGAAGTTCTCCGGCTTGCCGCGCACGACCTCGCGCTGCACTTTCAGCTGCTTCGCCAGGCGGAACAGGAAGGAGAGCTCCGCGCGGAAGCGCGCTGCCGCCTGGGGCACGCCTTGCGCGGGCAGCGCCGCGTCTTCGAGCCAGGCCTCGCTCAGGTGCGTGTCCAGCTGGTCGTGGCGCAGGTTGGCCGCGATGGGCACTCGCTCCAGCCGGGTCTCGCTCGCCTTCACCTCCAGCGTCGTTTCGTCCATCTGCACGTACAGCGACACCGCCGGACAGTCGCGGCCTTCCAGCAGCGTGTACGCCTGCACCACGTCGTCCGGCAGCATCGTGATCTTGTGCCCCGGCATGTAGACCGTGGACAGCCGCTGGCGGGCGACCAGGTCCAGCGGCGTCCCGGCCTGGATCGCGAGTCCGGGCGCGGCGATGTGCACGCCCACGGTCACGGTGCCGCTGCCCAGGCCTTGCACGGAGAGGGCGTCGTCGATCTCGGTGGTGCTGGAGTCGTCGATGGAGAACGCCTGGACCGCGGCCACCGGCAGGTCGTCCTTGATCGGGGGCGCCGTCACCGGCGGAAAGCCGGTGCCCTTGGGAAAGTACTCCAGCAGGAAGCGCTTCCAGTGGAACTGGTAAGGCGAGGTGATCGCGCCGGCTTTCTGCAGCAACGCGAGCGGCGCCGTCTGCGTGCTGCGCGACGCCTCCACGACCGCCTTGTATTCGGGCGCGTTCTTGTCCGGCTTGAACAGGATCTTGTAAAGCTGCTCGCGGACGGCGGGCGGGCAGCTGCCGGCGGCCAATTCGGCCGCCCAGGCGGAGATCTGCTCCTGCACCTGCTTCTTCTTCTCGATGGCCGCCAGCGCCTGCTGCAGGATCTCGGCCGACGCCTTGCGGAAACGCCCCTTGCCCGCGCGGCGGAAATAGTGCGGCGCCTCGAACAGGCGCAGCAGCGTGCCGGCCTGTTGCGCCAGCGTCGCCTGCGCGCTGAAGTACTCGCGCGCCAGTTCCGCGAAACCGAATTCCTCCTCGGGGGCGAACTCCCAGGCCAGGTCCAGCTCGATGGTCGACGCGACCTCCTGCGCCTCGCGCAGCAGCTCCGCCGGCTGCGGCTTCTCGAACTTCAGCAGGATGGCGGCGGCCTTGGCCTTGACGCGCTTGCCGCTTTCCAGCTCCACCTGCGCCGACGCATCGGTCTCCGACAGGACGCGGCCCGCCAGGAACTTGCCGGCATCTTCAAACAACACGAACATGGGGCGGATTGTCCCATGGGGGATCGGGAGCCTCCCTGCGGGCCACCGCCGCGCTTAGGCGAGCTGCAGGAACGCCAGGATCTCCGGCAGGTGCGCCTCGAAGTCCGACAGCGCGTGGTCGCCGCCTTCCAGCAGCTTCGTGCGCACGCCCGGGTACCGGCCGGTCATTTCGCGCCAGTCCAGCACCTCGTCGCCCTTCGCGATGACCGCGTAGTACCGGTCCGGATGCTTCACGGGTCCGCATGCGAGCGCACGCAGTTCGTCCACGTACTCCGGCGCGAAGTGGAAACGCTCCGCCGGGTCGTGCCAGGCGGTCTGCTCGCCGACGTAGCGCGCGAGGTCGCGCGCCGCGTGCACGGCGGGATTGAGCAGTACCGCCTTGCAACCGGTCTCCTCGGCAACCCACGTCGCGTAGAAGCCGCCGAGGGACGAGCCGATCACCGCCATCCGTTCGCGTGGCCAGGCACGGATGCCTTCGGTCACCAGCGCCATCGCCTCCCTGGGCGAAGGCGGCAGTTGCGGGCACCACCAGGTCACCGCCGGATGACGCCGCGCCACCAGTTGCGCGACGCGCTGCGCCTTGAACGAGCCGGGCGAGGAGCGGAAGCCGTGCAGGTACAGCAGGTGGGTGGTGGCCATTCAGGGATGGTACCTACCCCGTTCGGGAGAGCTTGCCCTGCGGCAGTTGTGGGAAAAACTGCCTGCAACAACGAACAACAACGGAGCCATCCTTGGCGAACGTGGAGTCCGGAAAAGGGGCGCAGACCCCCGCCTCGCCGGAGCTGATCCGGCGCAGCGTGGACATGATCCTGCGCCAGTCGCGGCAGGGCTCGGCCACGGCCATCCTCATGGGCGGCCTGTTCGGCCTGGTGTACGTGCCGGCGGCCGGGTGGCTGCTGTACCTTGGTTGGTACCTGCCGTTCGCCGCCCTGATGATCTTCCGGCAGCCGTATTTCCACCGGATGGTGGAGCGCGAGGGCGCCACCACGCGCACGCTGTCCCGCATCGCCGCCATGGCGGCCTTCACCGGCTGGCTGGCACCTGCGTCGGTGCCCGTCTTCGCGCGGTTCCTGACGCTGTCCGACATCGGCGTGCTGACCATCATCACCGTGGGCTGGGTCGCGGTGGCGGTCTCGGTGCTGGCCGTTCAGCCTCGCATCTATGCGGTCTACCTCGCGGCCTGTTTCGCAACGGTGTACCTGGCCTGGATCCGGCACGCCGGCGCGCTGGAGCTCGGCATGATCGGCGTGAGCATGCTCCTGGGCGGCCGCATGATGGTCAAGCTGGGACAGGTGGTCTGGGCCCAGCTGCGGGACACGGTGTCCGTCGCGGAGCAGAACGCCTCCCTCGTTGGCCAGTTGCGGCAGGCGCTGCAGCGGCAGGAGGAGGTGCAGCGCGCCCGTTCGCGTTTCCTCGGCGCGGCCAGCCACGACCTGCGCCAGCCAGTGCAGGCGCTCATGTTCCTGTCCGACATCTTCCGCCGCTCCACCGATGCGGCGCGCCGCGACGCGATGGCGCAGCAGATCGTGCGCACCGGCGAATCCATCGACGGCATGTTCCGGCACCTGGTCGACTTCGCGCAGATCGACGCCGGCACCATGAAGGCGGTGATGCAGCCGGTGCAGCTGGACCAGCTGGTGGCGGCGGCCGTTTCGGGCTTCGCCGAGAAGTGCGCGGCGCGCGGCCTGCGCTTCCGCCTCGAGGTGCAGGAGTCCTGCACCGTCTCGGCCGACCCCGTGCTGCTGGAGCGCATGCTGCGCAACTTCCTGGACAACGCGTACAAGTATTCGCTGCAGGGCGAGATCGTCCTGCGCGCCGCCAGACAGGGCGAGCAGGTGGCGGTGACGGTCTCGGACCAGGGCGTCGGGATGGAGGAAGAAGACCTGGCGCAGGCGTGCAACGCGTTCTTCCGCGGCCGCTCCGCGACCCTGGCCGAGGCGGAGGGGATCGGGCTCGGGCTCGCTGTATCCCGCCACATG
>DATAGN010000508.1:0-2802 GCA_036263715.1 Ramlibacter sp. | reverse complement strand
CCAGCAGCACCGGGAAGGCCACCGACACGGCGAGCGCACCGAGGTAGTCGAAGGTGAGCACCTGCGACACCAGCTCGCGCAGTTCGACGTTGCGCTTCAGGATGCGCATCACCAGCGGGATCTCCAGGCCGACCAGCATGCCGACCAGCAGCACCAGCCCGTACAGCAGCCCGCGAAAGGCCTCCGGCTGCCAGGCGTGCGTGAGGAACAGCAAGGCGGGCAGGCTGCCGCCGACCAGGGCCACCAGCAGCTCGATGCGCAGGAAGTGCGCGGGCAGCTGCCGCTCGAAGAAGCGCGAAAGCCAGGAGCCCACGCCCATCGCGAACAGGTAGGTGCCGATGACCGTGGAGAACTGCAGGACCGAGTCGCCCAGCACGTAGGAAGCCAGCGCGCCGGCGGCGAGCTCGTACACCAGCCCGCAGGCCGCCACCACGAACACGGAAGCGAGCAGCGCGACCTCCAGCGGCCGCGGCCCCCTCCCTTCGGGCTGCGTCATCCCACCACCGCGGCCGCCACGATGATCGACAGCCCCAGCGACATGGCGCCGACGACGATCGCCAGCGCCATGTTCTGTTTCTCCACCAGCTCGGCCCACAGATCATAGGGCGTGAGCTTGTCGATCAGCAGGAAACTGAGCCAGAACACGAGGACGCCGATGAAGGCGTAGAGGATGGAGCCGAAGAAGGCGCCGGGTTTCAGCCATTCAAGTCCCATGATGACCTCCGAAGAAAACTGTCATTTGTGCGATCCGCCCGAGTAACTGCCGCCCGAGCGCGATCCCGAATAGCCCGACCCGCCGGTCCGATCATCGTCCATCGCGTCCAGGATCGCGATGAAGATGAGGATGACCAGCACGATCACCACGAGCGTGGCGCAGCCGCAGCCCATGCCCGCCTTGCCCGGCGCCACCGGTCCGCTGTCGCCGCGCTTGAGGAGTTCCTTGTTCTTGATGCCGAAGGCCTTGGCCACCTCCGCCGCATCGACCTTGCTGCCCAGCGACCAGGTGCGCTCGCGCGGCGTCTCCTCCATCGCCAGGAGCTTGTTGCCGGATGCGTAGTCGCGATTGAAGGTGACCTGCCCGCGCTCCACCGGCCAGTAGAACTCGCCCTCGGCGAAGTTCACCTGCGCCTTGTACGCGTACTGCTGCTTGTACTGCGTGCCCAGGTAGCTGGCCGTCGTCAGGTCGCGCGACAGCTCCGGCGCGCCGGTGACCGGCTTGGCGACGCTCCAGCCCTCGGTGGTATCCAGCAGGAAGGTGAAGCCGCGCTTGCGGTTGTAGAGCAGGTACTCGTCCCAGCCGAAATGCTCGTCGGGGTCGTCCGGCTCGGTGCCCACGCGGTTCTGGTAGCCCACCACCTGCCAGTGCACGCCCTGGAACTGCGCCACGGTACCCAGGGGGATCAGCGGCTCCACGGCTTCACCCTGTTCGGCGAAGCCCACGGCGCCGGCGACACCGCGCGTCAGGTCGATGATGCTCTTGCAGGCCGGGCAGGTGATGGACTTGCTGCTGTCGAACCGCGGGGTGACCGGCGCACCGCAGTGCGGGCAGGAGAACTGCAGTCCCCCTTCCAGCTTCGTGCTCTCGCCGCGCAGGCCGCTGAAAGCGAGTTCCTCCAGGGCCACGGGGCGGCCGCGCGTCGCGGCCGGCGGCGTGGCGCCGTAGTCGAGCGCCAGCACCTCGTTGTCGGCGCTGCGCAGTTCCACCACCGGGAAGCGCGCATCCACGGGAGGCAGCTTGGGCAGCTCGCCCTCCGCCGAGATGAGCGCAACCTGCTCGTTGCCGGTGACCTGGTAGCTCTTGCCGCCGATGGCCGTGGTGGCGCCGACGCGAAAGCGATCGGCCTCGGGGATCTCGCGGTTCGCGTCCACGGCGAAGGCCATGACGTAGCTGCCGTTGTCCTCGGCCAGCCAGCCGGTCTCGCCGTCGGAGAACAGGCAGTTCCACTCGGTCCACGTGCCCGAGTCGCCGCGGTATTGCAGCCGCCCGACCACCGAGAACTCGCGCTCCCCGTACTTGCCGCGCGCCTGCAACTGCAGCGGGCTGTGGTCGTCGAACAGCTCCGCCATCTTGCCGACGCGGGCGACCGTGGCGCCTTCGCGGACCACCGTGCTGCGGCAATAGCTGCACACCGCGTGCGTCGACTGCGCACTGCGGAAAGCGACCGGCGCGCCGCAGCCCGGGCAGGCGGCCGTGTAGCTGCGTTGCGGGGTGGTCGCCAAGGCTGGTGGCTAGACCAGCTTCTTGAGCAGTTCGGCCTTCTTGGTGTCGAACTCTTCCTGCGTGAGGATGCCCTTGGCCTTGAGCTCGCCGAGCTTCTCCAGCGTGGCCATGACGTCCTCGGGCCGCACCGCGGTCACGGGTGCCGCCGCAGCGGGCGCCGCTTCCGTGCTCCCCTGCAGGCCCTTCTGCAGGTTCTGCGCGAGCACCTGCCCCATCGCGATGCCGGCGCCCAGCCCCATCGCATCGCCGGCGATGCCGCTGCCGCCGCCGCTGCCGGCGGCCTTGGCCATCTCGGGAATCGCCTGCCCGGTCTGGTACTGCATGAAGCGGCCCATGTCGTTGCCGATCATGCCCATGCCGATCTTCTGGTCCAGCACCTTCTGCAGCGGCTCGGGCAGCGACACGTTCTGCACGGTCATGCCGTCCAGGCGCAGGCCGATGGCTTCGAAGGCGGGGCCCAGTTCCTTTTGCAGCGCGTTGGCGAACTCGACCTGGTTGGCCGCCAAGTCGAGGAAAGGCATGCCGCTTTGCGCGATGGCGTCCGAGATGTGCTGCAGCACCACGCCGTGCAGTTGCCCCTC
>DATAGN010000507.1:0-4817 GCA_036263715.1 Ramlibacter sp. | reverse complement strand
CCCGTCGATCACGCCGATGATGTCCTCGATCCGGCGCGACGCCGCGGAGATGGCGGTCATGGTGCTGACCACGTCGTCCACCACGCGGCCGCCTCGGCGCGCCACTTCCGAAGCCCCGTTCGCCAGTTGCGCCGCGTTGCGCGCGTTCTCCGCGTTCTGGGCGACCGTGGAGGTCAGCTCCTCGAGCGAGCTGGACGTTTCCTCCAGCGTGGTGGCCTGCTCCTCCGTGCGCTGCGACAGGTCCAGGTTGCCTTGCGCGATCTGCGCGCTGGTGTCCGCCACCGTGTGGGCGGATACCGCCACCTCGCCGACCAGCTCGCGCAGGTGCGCCGTCATCTCGGACAGCGCGCGCAGCATCTTCGAGATCTCGCCCTTTCCGGTAACCCGCACGTCAACGGTCAGGTCACCGTCGGCAATGCTGCGCGCCGCTGCGGCGGCCTGGCGGACCGGCACCAGCACGTGCAACTGGCTGAGGCGCGCGATCCAGGTGCCCAGCAACGCAGCCGAGAGAACGACCAGCGTGAACAGCAGGGCGGTCTGCCGCCATGCCTCCCTGGCCGCGGCTTCCAGGGCAGCCGCCTGCTCCGGGCGCAAGCTGCCCAACGCGGCGAGCGCGCGGTCGTGCGCCTGTTGTTGCGCGAGCAGGCCGTACACGCTGACGGCGACCAGCGCCCCGAGCAGGGTGGCGACCAGCAGCGCGAGCTTCTGGGGCAGTGTGAGTCTGGAAAGCACGTGGTTCCTGCCGGGACAAGGCAGTGGGAATGGCGAATCCGTCGAGGATGCCATCGGCGCGCCTGGCGTGACAAGCAAGGCGTGCCGCCACGCACCTCCCGCCGCGGGATCCGTCGCCCGGATGCCGCACGCCTTGCGCAATCCGTCGCATCGCGGCCGCCACCTTAGGCCGCTTCCCTACGCGGATACTGGAGGCCGGCAACGTCCACGAGGAGCAAGCATGCCCGGCACCCCATCGAAGAAAACACCCGAAAGCGCTTCGGCGTCGGCCCTGATCGACCAGAGGATCGCCGGACTCGGCGACTGGCGCGGCGAGGTCCTGGCCCGCATGCGAAAGCTGATCCGCGAAGCGGACCCCCACGTGGTGGAGGAGTGGAAGTGGAACAACCCCGTCTGGTCGCACGACGGCATCCTCTGCACGGGCGAGACCTACAAGGCGAAGGTGAACCTCACTTTCGCCAACGGCGCTGCCTTGAAGGATCCGAAGAAGCTGTTCAACTCCAGCCTCGACGGGAACACCCGGCGGGCGATCGACATCGCCGAAGGAGAGGAAGTCGACGCGGAAGCCTTCAAGGCGCTGGTGCGCGCGGCGGTTGCGCGCAATTCGTCGCGTACCTAGCCGTTCTCCGCGTGCCGCGAGACCGCGGTGGCTTCGCCCATCAGGCCGCGCGGCCGCCACAACAGCATCAGCGCGATCAGCACGCCGATCAACACGACCTGCAGCGCCGCGGCGCGCGCCTGTTCCGCCTGCGGCACCACGTTGCGCAGCAACCCGCCTGCCAGCGCCCAGAAGCCCCATACCAGGTACGCCCCCAGGATCGCGCCCCGGTTGTTGCCGGAGCCGCCCACGATCAGCATGGCCCACAGCTGGAAGGTGAGGATGGGAAGGAAATCCTCGGGCGCGATGTAGCCGACGAAGTGCGCATACAGCGCGCCGCCCAGTCCCATCAGCATGCTGCCGATCACGAAGGACTGCAGGCGGAACCGGAAAGCGCTCTTGCCCAGCGAAGCAGCGGCCTCCTCGTCCTCGCGGATCGCGCGCAGCACCCGCCCCCACGGGCTGCGCACCAGACGCTCCAGGCCGAAGTACAACAGCACCAGCAGACCGACCACCAGCGCGAGGTACGCGAGGTTCCAGGTCACTCCCGTGCCGAGCGCCCCCTGCCAGGGCTTGGGGATGAACTGCACCCCGAACGGTCCACCCGTGAGCCACTGCGCATTCAACGCCACCAGCTGCACCACGACCGCGATGCCGAAGGTGGTGATGGCCAGGTAGTCATGCCGCAGGCGAAGGGCCGCCGTTCCGACGATGAGCCCGGCGACGCCGCAGGTGGCCATCGCCGCCAGGCAGCCGGCCAGGATCGGCCAGCCGAATCCGCCCACCCGCCCCGCTGCATCCGGCGTGGTCAGCAGCGCGGAGGTGTACGCGCCGATCGCGACGAAGCCGGCGACCCCGACGTTGAACAGGCCGGTGTAGCCCCACTGCAGGTTCAGCCCGAGGACGATCACCGCGAACACGCTGGCGAACACCAGGAAGAAGCTGCCGTAGGAAAGCAGGTCGGAGAAACCCGGCATCAGGCCTTCTCCGCGAACAGGCCGGTGGGCCGCAGCCACAGGATGGCGATCAGCACGACGAACGATGCCGCGGCACGGTACTCGGCGCCGACCAGCGTGACGGCAAAACTCTCGCTCAGGCCGATGATCAGGCCGCCCAGCACGGCGCCCCAGACCGAGCCGATGCCGCCCAGGATGGCGGCCGCGAACAGCGGCAGCAGCAGGTCCAGTCCCATCGTCGGGCGCAGTTGCACCGTGAGGCCGGCGAACACGCCCGCCAGCGCGGCGAGCACGCCCCCGAGCACCCAGGTGGCGCGCATCACGTGTTCGGGGTCGATCCCGCTCACGCGCGCGAGCTGCGGATTGAGCGAAGCCGCACGCATCGCACGGCCGAGCGTGCTGCGGCTCAGGAACAGGTGCAGCGCGATCACCGAGCCCAGCGTCAGCAGGAGCACGAGCAGCTGGTCCGCCGTGACGCGCAGCCCACCGTACACGTTGCGCGGCAGCAGCGGCAGCGCGATCTGCAGCTCCTGCGAGTAGTACTGCGGCACGCCGCCGTAGAAGAAGAACAGCAGGTTGCGAACGGCGAGTGCCGCCCCGAAGCTGGCGATCACCAGGGTGATGGCGCCTTGCCGCCGCAGCCGCTTGTACAGCAGGAAGTCGAGCAGCAGCGCCAGCAGCGCGGTGCCGGCCATGGCCAGCAGGAGCGCGGCCACCAACGGCCAGCCGAAGGTGAACGGCGCCCACGGGGTGGCGTTCACCGCCGCGAACCAGCCGACCGCGGACAGCGCGATGTACGCGCCCCACGCCAGCAGCTCGCCGTGGCCGAAGTTGGAGAAGCGCAGGATGGAGAACGTGAGCGTCAGGCCGATCGCGCCCAATGCGATCACCGAACCTGCGACCAGGCCGTCGGCCAGCATCTGCAGGATCATGGCGCGGGCGCCTCCACATGCCGGCCGAGATAGAGCTCGGCGATGCGCTCGTCGCGCGCGAGTTCGGCGGCCGGGGCGACCACGCGCTCGCGGCCTTCCACCAGCACCGCCGCCCGGTCGGCGATCGCGAGCGCCGCCTTGACGTTCTGCTCCACGAGCACGATGGTCACGCCGCCGGCGCGGATCTCGCGCAGCTTGGCGAACACCTCGCCGACCAGGCGCGGCGACAGGCCGGCTGACGGCTCGTCCAGCATCAGGACCTGCGGCATGCGCACCAGCGCGCGCGCCATTGCCAGCATCTGCCGCTGCCCACCCGAAAGGCGCGCGGCCAGCAGCTTGCGCTGGCGCGCGAGGTCCGGAAAGAGCTCGTACAGCGCGGGCAGGCGATCCCGCACACGCACCTTCTGCAAGGCCGCCGCGAGTTCCAGGTTCTCGGCCACGGTGAGGTTGGTGAAGACGTTCTCCGTCTGCGGCACGAAGCCGAGCCCCAGCGTGCCCAGCTTGTGGGCGGCGACGCGAGTGATCTCCTGGTCGCCGAGCCACGCACTGCCTCCGCTGACCGGCACCAGGCCGGCGATGGCTTTCACCAGGGTGGACTTGCCGGCGCCATTGGGCCCCAGGATGGCGACGATCTCGCCTGCGGCCACCGACAGGTTCGCGCCGCGCACGATCGGCAGGCCGGGCTCGTAACCCGCTTCCAGTGCTTCGACGCGCAGCGACGCACTCATGCTTCCGCAGTGCCCAGGTAGGCCTCGCGCACCTGCGGATCGGCGAGCACTTCGCCCGGTGCGCCCTGCACCAGCAGCTTGCCCTGCGCCATCACCAGCACCGGGTCGCACAGCGACGCCACCATGTCCATGTTGTGCTCGATCACGAGGAAGCTCACGCCCTGCTTGTGCAGCGCGGCGATGCCGTCGACGATGGTGTCGAGCAGGGCCGGGTTGACGCCGGCCCCGGGCTCGTCGAGCAGCACCAGCCTTGGCTCCGACACCATCACGCGGGCGATCTCCAGCAGCTTGCGCTGGCCGCCGGACAGCACGCGCGCGGGCTCGCCGGCGAGCTTCGCCAGGCCGACGAAGTCCAGCCAGTGCATGGCGCGCTCGCGCACCTCGCGCTCCTGCCGGCCGACGGCGCCCGGCGTGAACCAGTTGCGCCAGAAGGCCTCGCCGGCCTGTCCGCGCGGCGCCAGCATCACGTTCTCCAGCACCGACATGGCGGGAAAGGGTCGTGGGATCTGGAAGGTGCGCGCGAGGCCCGCCCGGAAGATCCGGTCGGCGCCTCGGCCGGTGATGTCCTGGCGGTCCAGCGTGATGCGGCCGGAGGTGGGCCGGTGCGCTCCCGCGATGAGGTTGAACAAGGTGGTCTTGCCGGCGCCGTTCGGGCCGATCAGGCCGGTGATGCGACCTTCCTGCACCGTGCAGGACACGCCGTCGACCGCCCGGTGGCCGCCGAACGACTTCACCACCTGGTCCAGAATGAGCATGCAGTTATTCTTGCACCTTTCGGGAGGACCTCCGGATGGACGACGGCTTCGAGCTCCACGACCTGCGCGTCGAAGTGGTGGGCCCGCCGGATGCGCGCATCTTCTGCGGCGCCAAG
>DATAGN010000506.1:0-7857 GCA_036263715.1 Ramlibacter sp. | reverse complement strand
CCCATGGACTTCTTCCAATCCCTCACGCTGGACCTGAAGATGCTGGTCGTCGGCATCGCCGGCTGCGTGCTGTTGGCGCTGTTCAGCGGCAACCGGAAGTCCGAGAAGCGCTACATGATCGCCCTGACGGTCCTGGCCGTCGTCAGCGTCTACCGCTTCACCCGCGCCGGCGGCGAAGAGGAAGCGCAGCGCAGCGCCACGGTCCGCCCGGTGCCCCAGGCGTCGCCGGCGCCGCAGAAGCCCACCCCGCTGGTTTCCACGTCCGCCCGCTGACGCAGCGGCTCACCCGCAGTCGTGGAAGCCGCTGCCCACGGTGGGCACCGGCGCCAGGATGCCGATCGGCCGCGGCCCTGACGCGCCCGGCTCGATGACCACGGCCGCACCTTCGGGCAGCGCGCGACCGCCGACGGCATTCCCCATCACCTGGATCGCCGGCGTGCGGTGGCCCACCAGCACGCGATTGGTGCCCGCCGGCACGGGTTCCTGCATCAGCCGCCGGTGTTCGGCCAGCACCCAGGCCAGCCTGCCGCCGGCGTAGTCGTCGGCCAGCAGGCTGTCCGTCACCTGCACGTGCTCGGGTCCGAAGGCGAGTTCTGCCGTGTCCCGCGCCCGGTACACGGGGCCGGCCAGCACCGGCTTCTGGACCGGAATCCCGAGCGCCTGCAGCGCCGGCCCGATCTGCGCCGCCTGCCGGCGCCCGGCCGGCGAGAGGTTGCGCTGCCCGGGACGGTCGCCGACCTGGAAGCTGCGATCGCAGGCCTCGCCGCGGGTGTCGGCATGGCGGAAATAGAGCACCAGGCCACCCGAGCGCAAGCGCTCCACCAGCTGCCGGCCGGCCGCGCTGTCTGGCGCGACTGCGGCGAGTTGTGCCGCGCCGCCAGGTCCCGGCACGACGGCGATCCAGGTGGCGGCCACCAGCGCGCGGAAGAAGATCCCGATCCTGCCCATGCCGGGAGCATGGCACGACGGCCGACCGGCTGCCCGATGAGGCAGCACGAAGGCGGCGCTACGGTTCATGCTGCGTTCAGGGAGCGCGCGCTATCCTGACCGTCAAATGATCCAAGGAACCCTCATGCACCGCATCACCCGCTCCAGCATCGCCGTCCTCTTCGGGCTGGTCTTCCTGCTGCCGGCCGCGTGGGCGGCGGTGGATCGTGACCAGGCCGTTGCCATTGCCCAGCGCGTGGCGCCCGGCCGCGTGCTGGCCGTCGAGCGCGGCGTGCACGTGGACAACACCCTGGTCTGGCGCGTCAAGGTCATCACCGCGGGCGGCGAAGTGCGCCAGGTGGTGATCGACGCCGAGACCGGACGCTCCCGCTGACGCGCACGGTTCCGCGCGCCCCGCCGGCCGGATCGCGCCCACAATCCGGGCATGCAACACGTGCGATTCGGCCGCACCGGCCTGAAGGTGTCCCGCCTGTGCCTCGGCACGATGACGTTCGGCCTGCAATGCGACGAGGAGACCTCGCGCGCGATCATGGACCGCGCTTTTGAAGCGGGCATCGACTTCTTCGATACCGCGGACGTGTATCCGCTGGGCGGCAGCGTGGACACCGCGGGCCGCACCGAAGAAGTGATCGGCCGCTGGATGCAGGGCCGCCGCCCCGAGGTGGTGATCGCCGCGAAGGCGGCCGGCCGCGTCGGCACGCGCGCCTGGGACGAAGGCAACTCGCGCAAGCACCTGCTGGATGCGATCGACGCCTCGCTGAAGCGCCTGGGCACCGACTACGTGGATCTCTACCAGCTGCACTGGGACGACGTGAACACGCCCCTGGACGAAACGCTGGAAGCGCTCGACACCATCGTGCGCTCCGGGCGGGCGCGCTATGTCGGCGTGTCGAACTTCGTGGCCTGGCGCCTGGCCAGGATGCTGGGGCGTGCCGACCTGCTGCGCCTGGCGCGGCCCGTCTCCGTGCAGCCGCGCTACAGCCTGCTGTTCCGCCAGTTCGAGCGCGACCTGTTCCCCCTGGCGCAGGAGGAAGGCCTGGCGGTGATCCCCTACAACCCGCTGGCCGGCGGCATGCTGACCGGCAAGTACAAGCCGGGCATGCAGCCGCAGGAAGGCACGCGCTTCACGCTGGGCAAGGCCGGCCGCATGTACCAGGAACGCTACTGGCGCGAGCACGAGCTTCAGGCGTCCACGCGCTTTGCACAACTCGCGCAGCAGCACGGCGTCGTGCCGGCGCAGGCGGCCATCGCATGGGTGCTGGCGAACCCCGCGGTCACCAGCGTGATCATCGGCGCCAGCCAGGCCGCGCAGCTGGGCGACAGCCTGGCCGCCGTCGACGTGGCCTTGCCGTCCGAGCTGGCCTCGCAGCTCGAAGAGATGTCGCGCGAGTTCCGCTACGGCGACGCGGTGCGCTGAGTTGCGGCTCCTGATCGTTGCCGACGACCTCTCGGGCGCGGCGGACTGCGCGATCGCATTCGTGCGTGCAGGGCAGAGGACGATCGTTGCCCTGCGGCCATCGGCGCCGGACACCGGCGCGGGCAGCACCACCTTGTCCATCGACGCCGACACGCGCCGCCTGGACGGCGTTCAGGCGGCGCAGCGCACCCTCGCCTTCTACCAGGCGCAGCGCCGGCCCGGCCAGCGGCTGTACAAGAAGATCGACTCCACGCTGCGCGGCAACTGGCCAGCGGAAGTGGCCGCGTTGCGGCCGCTGGCCGGCATGGCGATCGTCGCGCCTGCCTACCCCGCTCTCGGGCGCACGGTCAGCGGCGGCAACGTGTACGTCGACGGAGTCGCCCTGGCGGAGACCGCCTTGTGGCAACTCGAACATGCGCATCGGCCCGCAGGGATCGCGGCGCAACTGCAGGAGGCCGGCCTCGCTTCGGAAACACTCGCCGAAGATGCCCTGGCGGACGATGCCCACGCACTGTCGGCGCACATCGAGGCCTGCGCAGCGCGAGGCCTGGACGCGGTGATAGTCGATGCGTCCTCCGCGCAGGCACTGCGCACCCTGGCGTTCGCGACGGCGCACAGCCAGGCCCCTTTCTTCTGGGTGGGCTCGGGTGGCCTGGCGCGCGAGATCGCCGCGCTGCAGGCAAGCCATCGGGCGCATGCCGCGCCCCCATTGCAGCGGCCGCCCGGTCCCACGCTGGTGCTCGTGGGCAGCCTGTCCGCGGTCAGCGACCGGCAGTGCGCCGTCCTGCGGGACCGGGGTGCCGTGCGCGAGGTGGTGGTGCCACCGTCGGTGCTGAGGCAGGGGCCGCCGCACGCGCCGTGGCAAGCCCTCCATGCGCGCATCGGCGAGCTCCTGGCCGGCGGCAGCGACGTCCTGCTGCGCATCGGACGCGAGCCGGCGGTCGATGCTTCACAAGGACCCGTGCTGGCCGCGGCGCTGGCCGCGCTGGTGGGACCGCATTTCGCCGGCATCGGCGCGCTGGTCGCCACTGGCGGCGAGACCGCTCGCGCGATGCTGGTGGAGGCCGGCATCGACAGCCTGGAGCTCGTGGCCGAACTCCAGCCCGGGGTGGCAGCGGGAGTTCCGTGCCTCGCAGGCGCCCATCGGCCCACTATAGTCACCAAGGCCGGCGGCTTCGGCGATGAACAGGCGCTGTACGACGCCTGGTTCCGCCTGCAGCCGCCCTCACCAGGACACCTCGCATGAGCAACTACCTTCCCGTCGTCGGCATCACCATGGGCGATGCCAGCGGCGTCGGCCCCGAGGTCGTCGTCAAGACGCTGTCCCGCCGCGCGCTGTCGGCCAAGTGCCGGCCCCTCGTCATCGGGGATACGCAGCGCCTGGAACTCGCCAACGAACTGGTGAAGGGCGACGTGAAGGTGCGCAGCATTGCCGAGGCCTCGCAGGCGCGCTACGAGCCCGGCACGATCGACTGCATCGACCTGGGCCTGATCCCGGCGGACCTGCCGTTCGGCCGGATCTCGCCCATCGCCGGCGACGCGGCCTTCCAGTACATCAAGCGCGCCGCCGCGCTGGCGCAGGCGGGCGAGATTGACGCCATCTGCACGGCGCCCCTGAACAAGGAGGCGCTGCACGCGGGCGGCCACAAGTACCCCGGGCACACGGAGATGCTCGCGCACCTGACGGGCGTGGAGGAAGTCTCGATGATGCTGGTCGCGCCGAAGCTGCGCGTGATCCACGTCACCACGCACATGGGCATCATCGACGCGATCCGCAAGATCGAGCCCGGGCTGGTGCAGAGGACCATCGAACGCGGCCACGCCACGCTGCTCAAGGCCGGCATCGCGAAGCCGCGCATCGGCGTGTGCGGGATCAATCCGCACGCAGGCGAGAACGGCCTGTTCGGATACGGCGAGGAAGAGGAGAAGATCATCCCCGCCGTGCAGGTGCTCCAGGCCCGCGGGCTCGACGTCACCGGCCCGCTTCCGGCCGACACGCTGTTCTACCGCGCCGGCCGCGGCGACTTCGACCTGGTGGTGGCGATGTACCACGACCAGGGGCATGGCCCCGTGAAGGTGCTCGGGCTCGAAGCGGGCGTGAACGTCACCGTGGGCCTCGACGTGATCCGCACTTCCGTGGACCACGGGACCGCGTTCGACATTGCCGGCAAGGGCATCGCCGACGACGGCAGCATGGTCGAGGCGATGCGGCAGGCCATCGAACTGGCGACGCGGCGGCGCTGACGCGCCCCCCGCGCGCGCCATCACACCGCAGGCCTGGGCCGCGGGCGCCCCACGCGGCCCGCCACCACGCGCACGCCGCTCGGCGCGGCCCGCCAGACAGCGAAGGCCGACAACAGCGTGCAGCCGATGGCCACCCAGAAGGCGAGCACGTAGCTGCCGGTGCGGTCGTGCACGAAGCCCATGAACCACGGGCCGGCCGCGCCGCCCGCCAGCGCAGTGAGCATCAGCGTGCCGAAGATCGGGCCGTAATGCTTGCCCTCGAAGATCTCCGCGGGAATCGCGCCGACCACCGAAGTGAGGCCGTAGCCGAGCGCGCCCTGCGCGATCACCATCGCGTACAGCAGCGGCAGCCCGGGATACGCCGGCAACGCGAGCAGCGCGAGGTACGTCAGGCAGAACCCCAGGTTGCCGATGCCCCAGACGATCTCGCGTCCGATGCGGTCCGACAGCCAACCCAGCGCGATCTGCCCCGGCACGCCCGCCAGGCTCACGATGCCGAGCGCCCAGGCCGCCTGCTGCGCGCTGAAGCCGGTTTCGACGAGGTACTTGGTCTGGTGCACCTGCACCGCGTACCACGCGAACAGCGCACAGAAGTACGCCACTGCGATCCACCAGAAGCGCGCCCTGCGCAGCGCGCGTGCGAGCGTCCAGTCGACGGCCGCCCACGCCGCGTCGACCACGTTGACGCGGCGTGCCTGCGCCGCCGCGGGCGTGTCCGGGTCGCCGTCCGGCGCGAGGCCGATCTCCTCGGGCCGCTTGCGCAGCAGCAGGTTCAGCGGCACGAGCACGACCAGCACGGTGATGCCGAGCAGTGTGCAGCCCGCGCGCCAGCCGCTTCGCTCCACGAAGGTCTGCAGCGCCGGCAGCATCACGATCGAGCCGAAGCCCACGCCGGCGAAGGCGATGCTGATCGCCAGGCCGCGCCGGCGCACGAACCAGTTCGGCAGGAACAGGGCCTGCCCGGTGTAGCCGGTGAAGGTGGTGCCCGCGCCGACCAGCATGCCGAGGGTGGCGTACACGTGCCAGGGCTCGGTGGAGAAGGTCGCCAGCAGCAGGCCCGCGGCGGTGGCGACGATGCCGATCTCCATCACCACGCGCGGGCCGTGGCGGTCCATCAGCCGCCCGAGCAGCGGGCTGAGCACGGCGGAGACGAGGAAGCCGAAGGAGAAAGCGCCGGCGGTGACGCCGCGCTCCCAGCCGAACTCGTCGAGGATGGGCGGAAACAGCAGCGAGAAAGCGGTGCGCGCGTTGACGCACACCGCCATCGTCGCGAAGACGACGCCGACGACGATCCACCCGTAGAAGAACGGCAGGCGCCGTGCGAGCTTCTCGATCAAGCGGTTTCCTCCTCGACGGCATTCTGCCCCGGGCAGCGCGCCGCCGCATCGGGCACCATGGAGGCTTTCAGACCCGGAAGAAAGCCATGAACGAAGAAGAAGTGCTCGCGAGCGTGCGCGCCCTGCACGAACTGTGCAGCGCGCTGCTGGGAAAGATCGAAGCCGTCCAGGTGACCCAGGATGCGCTGCTGGGCACCCTCGTGCGTACCTTCCCGCCGATGCTGGAGCCGATCCAGAACAACGTGCGCATGCTCGCCGCCGCACGCGCGCAGCACATCCAGCCGGCCGCCCTGGACTCGTTCCGCAACAACATCGCGACGATCCAGAAGGGCCTGCTGGCGATGAAGCCGCCGGAGGCGGCGGACGGCGCGAGCCAGGAGCCCTAGTCCGCGTACCCCGGCATCTCGCGATCCAGCACGCGCATCATCGCGGCGAAGTAAAGCGCTTCGCGCTCCGCCTGCGAGTGGCTGTTGCGGGGGTTCGGCCGTTCCACCTTGTTCACGAGGGCGTCGTCCAGCACGGCGAGCGGCCGGCCGGTGGACATGGCCAGCACCTGCGCGCGGCAGACGCGCTCCAGCTTGTAGAGGCGCCGGTACGCTTGCGCGACGGTGTCGCCCACCACCAGCACGCCGTGGTTCTTCATGAACAGGATCTGCTTGTCGCCCAGCACCGACGCGAGGCGTTCCCCCTCGCTCAGCGAATCGGCGATCCCGGTGTAGCCGTCGTCGTAGGCGATGTGCCGGATGAAGAAGGCGGCGGTCTGGCTGCCGGGCAGCAGCCGGTTGTCCTCCAGCATGTTCAGGGCCAGCGCCCAGGTCTGGTGGGTGTGCAGGATGACCGGCGCGCCGCTGATGCGGTGCAGCGGGGCGTGGATGGCCAGCGCGCTCAGCTCCAGCGTGCCCTTGCCTTCCAGCACCTCGCCGGCCTCGTTGAACACGATCATGTCGCTGGCCCTGGCCTCCGACCAGTGCAGGCCGAAGGGCAGGACCAGGTAGCGGTCGTCCTGGCCGGGCACCTTCATCGTGAAGTGGTTGTCGATGCCCTCTTCGAGGTCGTCGTAGACCGCGAGGCGGTTGGCCGCGGCCAGGTGGACGCGGGCGCGCCAGGTTTCGTCGTTGGTGGGGTTCATGGGCTTGCTGCTGTCGGGACCCCCTATCATCCCGCATGCTCGTCACACCCGTCCACTTCGTCCCACTGCACGCGCCGCAGCCCGGCGCGGACGAGCACATCTTCGTCTTTCGCGGTGGTGCGCTGCTGGTGCGCGAATCGGACCTGGGGCTGCCCGACGCGACGGCCTGCCTCGCCCTGGGCGTGCCGCTGGAGGAATCGCGCGCCGTCGGCATGCTGGGCCCGCGCTATTGCCGCTCGGCCTGGGTCGCCGCGTCGGCGGTGGATCCGGGCCAGGGTTTCGCTTTCCGGCCCCTTCGCGCCCTCTTCGGCGCGTTCGATCCCGACCTGCTGGCCGTGGCGTTTCGCGCGTACCAGATCGCCGAATGGGCCCGCACGCATCGCTTCTGCGGGGCGTGCGGCGGGCCCATGGAAGCCCTGGCCGGTGAGCGCTGCATGCGCTGCACCCGCTGCGGCCACGCCGCGTACCCGCGCATATCGCCGGCCATGATGGTGCTCGTGAAGAAAGGCGACGCGATCCTGCTGGCGCGCAATGCGACGTCGCCGACGGGGCGCTTCAGCGCGCTCGCCGGTTTTCTCGAAGCCGGCGAGTCGGTCGAGGATGCGGTGCACCGCGAGGTGCACGAGGAGGTGGGCCTGCGCGTGCGCGACCTGCGCTACTTCGGCAGCCAGTCCTGGCCGTTTCCCCATTCGCTGATGATCGCCTTCACCGCGGAATGGGACGGCGGCGACATCGTGGTGGACACCCGCGAGATCGCCGAGGCGCGGTGGTTCGGCCCCGGT
>DATAGN010000505.1:0-3515 GCA_036263715.1 Ramlibacter sp. | reverse complement strand
CCAAGGAGTACGACCGCGACACGGTGCCGGGCGACTATGCGACGCTGAAGACACCCTGCCCCAATTGCGGTGGCGTGGTGCAGGAAAGCTATCGCCGCTACAACTGCGTCGGCAAGAACGCGCAGCAGCCCTGCGGCTTCTCGTTCACCAAGATCCCGGCCGGCCGCGCCTTCGAGCTCCACGAGGTCGAGACCTTCCTGCGCGACAAGCGCGTCGGGCCGCTGCAGGGCTTCCGCTCCAAGGCGGGCTGGCCTTTCACGGCGGAACTGGCGCTGGCCTTCGACGAGGAGGAGAAGAACTGGAAGCTGGAGTTCGACTTCGGCGAGAGCAAGGACCCGTCGGAGACCGGCGAGATCGTCGACCTCTCCGCGCAGGAACCGCTGGGGCCGTGCCCGAAGTGCGGCGCGCGCGTGTTCGAGTGGGGCAGCAACTACGTGTGCGAACGCGCGGTGCCCACGCAGGACCATCCCACGCCCACCTGCGACTTCCGCAGCGGCAAGATCATCCTGCAGCAGCCGGTGGAGCGGGAGCAGATGGCCAAGCTGCTGGCCACCGGCAAGACGGACCTGCTGGACAAGTTCGTGTCCATGCGCACGCGCCGGCCGTTCAAGGCCTTCCTGGCCTGGGATGCGGAGGCCGGCAAGGTGAACTTCGCCTTCGAGGAGCGCAAGTCCAAGTTCCCGCCGCGCAAGACCGCGGGTGCGGCTTCGAAGACGACGGCGGCCGACCGCGCCGCCGCGAAGAAGCCCCCGACGCCCGTGAAGGCAGTCGCCAAGGCAGCCAAGGCGGTGGTGAAGAAGGCGGCGGCCAAGAAGGCGGCACCGGCCAAGAAGGTTGCGGCGAAGAAGGCGCCCGCGGTCGGCACGTTGCGTCCAAGCCCGGAACTCGCGGCGGTGATCGGCGACGGCCTGGTCGCGCGCACCGAGGTGATCAAGAAGATCTGGGACTACATCAAGGCCAAGGGCCTGCAGGACGCCAAGGACAAGCGCTCGATCAATGCCGACGACAAGCTGCGTCCGGTGTTCGGCAAGCCGCAGGTGACGATGTTCGAGCTGGCGGGGATCGTGGGGAAGCACCTGAGCTCGGAGTGAGCTGCACTGCGTCGGGGTTCGGCTTCGCGCTCACCCCGACCTACCGGTCGCCGTTGTAACGCGTCGGGGCCCGGCGTCGCGCTCACCCCGGTCCCCGTAGGTCGGGGTGAGCCCGCAGGCGAACCCCGACGTCCTACTCCGCCGGCGGCCGGCTCAGCACCGGAATCCTCTCCGCCAGCACCGCCCAGTCGATCAGCCGCTGCACCCGCTCGGGCGGCTCCATCACCTTGGTGACGCCCACGGTCGACCGGCCGATGTTCCCCAGCGGAATGCGTCCGAGCGCATGGCCGATCGGCAGCAGCGAAATGCGCAGCAACTGCCCCAGCACCTCGGACCAGTCGCGCGTCTCCCGGGCCAGGCCCAGCATCCGCCGGTGGCTGTCGAAGTGCAGCGCCGGCTGGTGCTGGCCGACCACGTGCGCGGCCATCAGCCAGTTCCAGCGCTGTTCCAGCTGCTGCTGGCAGGCTTCGGTCGACGCGAACCCGCGAACCAGGCGTTCGTAGACGAGGGGGCGTTCGGCCGCGGGCAGGGAGTGCATTACACAATTAGAAACACTCTTCCGAGGTTCTTGTCAAGCGAACGGCGACAGCCTTTCAGGGTTTCGGCAGGTTGGTGGGCGCCCGGCGCGACAACCGGGCGCGCGTGGTGGATCATTGGCGCACAAGTGAGGACACGCACAAGCCCATGGCATTCGGTCTGCTGCTGCTGGCAACGCTGCTGGCACTGAACATCTGGGTCACACGACGGCTGCTCGCAAGCGACGAAGACGCATCGCGCAAGAAGCTGTTCCTGGCTGCAGTCTGGCTCATTCCCTTCTTCGGCGCCCTGATGGTCAAGGGCATCGGCGCGGCCGCCCCGGCCCCGTCGCTGCCGGCGCAGGCCCAACGCGAAGATGCGCCGGTGCAGTTGACGCTGCCGAGCGGCGTGACTTTCGACCTCCAGCAGCACCTGGAGTCCGTCAACGGCGTACCCCTCCTGGACTGGGAGGCCGTACAAGCGGCGGTCGAGGCCGAGGGCGCGGCGGGTTCCGACGCGCGGGCAGCGTTGGTGCGAGCGTGGCTGCTGCACCTGCGCGATGCCGTGGGCCCGCACTGCACCCTCGTCGAAACCCGGCACGCGATCGTGCTGTCCTCGCTCGACACGGTCACGCAGCAGGCGCTCCTGCAGTACGTCGCCAGCACCCGCGAGCGCGTGCTGCGTGTGCTCGACGGCCTCGCGGATTTGCCCGCTGGCCAGAAAAGCGTGGTGCTCGTGCTGGATGACGAGGAAAGCTACTACCACTACGTCGCCACCTACTACCCGGACGCCGGCGAGTTCGCGTTCAGCAGCGGCATGTTCATTTCCGCCGGATGTCCGCACTTCGTGGTCAAGCTCGGTGAGTTGCAGGCGCTGGAGCCGGTGATCGCCCACGAGCTGACGCACAGCGCCCTGGCGCACCTGGCACTGCCACTGTGGGTCGATGAGGGGCTCGCCGTGAACACCGAGCACCGCCTGACCGGTTCGCGTCCGACCCTGTGGACCGCGCAGGAGCTCCACGGCAAGCACATCGCATTCTGGGACCAGCAACGCATCCAGGAATTCTGGTCGGGCGAGTCTTTCCAGCGCACCGACGACGGCAACCTGCTCTCCTACGACCTGGCGAGCATCCTGGTGCGGGAAATGTCGCGCGATTGGCCCGCATTCGTCCGCTTCGCCCGCGATGCGCGGCGCGACGACGCAGGCCACGCTGCAGCGGTCCGGCACCTCGGAATCGACCTCGGACAGGCTGTGTGCGTGCTGTTCGACAAGGCTGCCGGGCCGGGCTGGTTGCCTGCCAGTCCCGCCGCTCCGGCTGCCCTGGCGACCTGAGACCCCACTTGCCCAGGCACCGGCGCACAATGCCCCGATGCACGCCCGCCCGGAAGAAGAGCTCCTGATCGCCACCGAGGCGCTGCGGCTGCGCAGCGTGCTCGTCGCCGCGGCGGTGCTGATCGGCATCCTCTGGCTGCACCTGCTCTCCGCCGTGTTCTCGGGCCTCGCCGGCTACGTGCTGTACCGGCGCGTGCGCAGCTTCACCGGGCCGACCGACCGCTCCTGGCAGACGCGCGCCGTGCGCTGGCTGATCGTGGCTGCCGTGGTCGCCGGCATCGGGGCGGCGGTGCTCGGTGGCATCGAGCTGCTGTTCAAGGCCGGCGGCCTGGCACGCCTGATGCAGCTGACGGCCGACACGCTGGACCAGCTGCGCGCCACCGCGCCGCAATGGGTGGTCGAGCGCTTGCCCGAATCCGCCGAAGCCGTGCGCGAAGCCGTCACGCGCTGGCTGCGCTCCCATTCCGGCGACATGCAGCGCTGGGGCGCCGAGGCGCTGAAGGTCCTGCTGCACATCATCATCGGGCTGGCCATCGGCCTGATGGCGGCGGCGGCCCGGCCGCCCATGGAGCCGGT
>DATAGN010000504.1:0-9565 GCA_036263715.1 Ramlibacter sp. | reverse complement strand
GCTTCCACGGCACGTAGAAACCCGGCAGGTCGCGCGCGAAGGAGTTGTCGAAGCGAAAGAGGGGTGTGGGTTGCGGTTGCATCCCCGCCAGTGTCGCAAAGGGCCGCAGCCCCTCGTGTGGGCAGGGTGGAAGCCTGCATGCCAGCCATCATCCTGTCCTAGGCCCGCGTAGGACTCTGCAGCCCCATGGAGCACGGTTCTCCGACCCGGTGCGGCTCGGGCCGCTGACACGGCCGTCACTGGCTCGGCGCAAAGATGCCATGCAAGGGGGTTAGAAGCTTATGAGCGCTACCACTACTGCCTGCCGGGCCCAGACACCGAACGAGGAGATCGCCAACTCGCTGAGCCACGGTGCGGGAGCCCTGCTCGCCGCGATCTTCAGCCCGCAGCTGATCGGCAACGCGCTCGAAGCCGGCACCACCCAGGGCCTGGCCGCAGCCGTGTACTGCGCTTCGATGATTCTGCTCTTCTCCGTTTCCGCCGCCTACCACTGGATTCCTCCCGGCCAGACCAAGGCCTTCCTGCGGCGGCTGGACCATGCCGCCATCTTCCTGTTCATCGCCGGCTCGTACACGCCCTTCATGCTGGGTGCGCTGGCCGATGAAGGGGGCTACTGGATCCTGGCCTTCGTGTGGCTCGTCGCCACCGTCGGGACCGTGGCCAAGTGCGCCAACCGCCTCACCCACCCGGTCATTTCGACTGGCATCTACCTGGGCCTGGGCTGGCTGTCCGTCTTCCTGCTCAAGCCGCTCTGGGGCGCCCTGCCGGTCGACGGCCTGGCACTGATCGTCTCCGGCGGCGTCCTCTACACCTTGGGCGCCGTGGTCTTCCATTTCGACGACCGCATCCGCTACGGCCACTTCATCTGGCACCTGCTGGTACTGGGCGCGAGCGGCTGCCACTTCGTGGCCGTGATGCGCTACGCGGCCGGCTGAGGGGTCGCGGGTCTACAGCATCGCCAGCGGCCGCGGGCCCCTGGGCGGTGGAAACAGCGCATCCAGTTCCCGCAGGTCCGCTGCGGTGAGCGGCTGCGACAAGGCCACTGCGTTGTCCTGCAGGCGCGCCGGACTGCCGGTCTTCGGAATCGCGATCAGGCCGTCCTGCGCCAGCAGCCAGGCAATGGCCACCTGCGCCGCGGTCATGCCGCGCTTCTTCGCGAAGGCGACGAGGGGCGCCTTGCGCAGCAGCCGTCCCTGGTCGAAAGGGGAATACGCCATCACAGGCACGGCATGCTGGCGCTGCCAGGGCTGCAGGTCCCACTCGATGCCTCGCTCGCCGAGGTTGTAGAGCACCTGGTTCACCCGCGCCGCCTCGCCGCCGGGCGTGCGCCAGAGGTCGCGCATGCGGGCCGCATCGAAGTTGCTCACGCCCCAGTGGCGGATCTTGCCCGCACGCTGCAGGGCCTCGAAGGCCGCCACCGTTTCGGCCAGCGGCACGGAGCCGGGCCAGTGCAGCAGGTACAGGTCGATCACGTCGACGCCCAGGCGGCGCAGGCTCGCCTCGCACGAGCGAGGCATCCTGGCGGCGTCGGCGTTGTGCGGATAGACCTTGCTCACGAGGAAGACCTCGCCCCGCCGCCCCGCGATGGCTTCGCCCACGAGTTCTTCCGCGCGGCCGTCGCCGTACATCTCCGCCGTGTCGATCAGTGCCAGGCCCAGGTCGAGGCCACGACGCAGCGCGTCGATTTCTTCGTTGCGCAGGCGCGGATCGTCGCCGACGTTCCAGGTGCCCTGGCCGAGCGCCGGCACGCTTTCTCCGCCAGGCAGTTCGACCTGCTTCACGGCCTAAAGGGCCATCGCCGGCCGCTGCGCCATCTCCGCACGCCAGCGCTGCAGGTGCGGATGCGCGTCGCCGGGCTTGAGCTTCACCACCCGGGCGAAGTCCACGGCCACGACGGCGGTGATGTCGGCGATGCTGAACTGTTCGCCCGCGACAAACGCACTGCCGGCAAGCCGCTCGTCCAGCATCACGAAGAAGTCCTGCACGCGCGCGAGGCCACGCTGCGCGAGCTCCGGAATCTGCGCATAGTTGCGAGGACCCGGCAGGGCGCGGTCCACCATGCGCGGGGAGCTGTTGCGCAGCGACTCCGCCACCGCCAGCAGGCCCTCGAATTCCATGCGCCAGTTCCAGCTGGCCACCTGCGCCTTCTCGATCGGCGTTCGCCCCAGCAGCGGCGGATCGGGACGGTGCGCCTCCAGGTACGCGGCGATCGCCGCGTTGTCGGTGAGCAGCTCGCCTTCTTCGGTGCGCAGCGCCGGCACCGTGCACTGCGGGTTGATGCGGCGGAAGTCCTCGCCCATCTGCTCGCGGCTGCCCAGGTCGACCTGCACCGTTGCGTGCGCGATGCCTTTTTCGGCCAGCAGGATGCGGGCACGGCGCGGGCTCGGCGCCGTGGCGCAATCGTACAGCGTCATCATGGGGCGTTGCCCTGCAGCTTGTCCTGCGTCTTCGTGTCGAAGTCGCCGGCGTCGTGCCGCTCGTGCAGCTGGCTGGCCGGCTCGCCCCAGGTGCGGTTGACCATGCGGCCGCGGCGCGCACCGGGGCGCTGGGCGATCTCGTCGGTCCAGCGCAGCACGTTCCTGTACTCGTGCACCTGCAGGAACTCCCCGGCGCCATAGAGCTGCCCCTTGGCGAGCGCCCCGTACCAGGGCCAGATCGCCATGTCGGCGATCGTGTACGTGTCGCCGGCGACGTAGCGGGATTCGGCCAGGCGTCGATCCAGCACGTCCATCTGCCGCTTGACCTCCATCGCATAGCGATCGATGGCGTACTCGATCTTCACCGGCGCATACGCATAGAAGTGGCCGAAGCCGCCGCCGAGGAAAGGCGCGCTGCCCATCTGCCAGAACAGCCAGGACAGGCACTCGGCGCGCGCGGCGGGCTCGCTTGGCAGGAAGGCGCCGAACTTCTCCGCCAGGTAGACCAGGATCGCCCCGGACTCGAACACGCGCACCGGCGACGCGCCGCTGCGGTCCAGGAGCGCAGGGATCTTGGAGTTGGGATTGACCTCCACGAAGCCGCTGCCGAACTGGGCGCCTTCGCTGATGGGAATCAGCCACGCGTCGTACTCGGCGCCGGCGTGTCCGAGCTGCAGCAGCTCCTCGAGCATCACGGTGACCTTCTGCCCGTTGG
This sequence comes from Ramlibacter sp., assembly GCA_036263715.1. GTDB lineage: Bacteria > Pseudomonadota > Gammaproteobacteria > Burkholderiales > Burkholderiaceae_C > Ramlibacter. The sequence goes on along the minus strand of DATAGN010000504.1, from coordinate 6,433 downwards.
GCGTGCCCAGCGAGTACAGCTGCAGCGGATGACTGCCGACCGGCAGCTCCTTGTCGTGCGTGGGGCCCGCAACGGGACGGTTGATGCTGGCGAACTTGCCGCCGTTGCCCTTGTTCCAGGTCCAGACGGCGGGTGGGGTGTAGCCGGGGGAATCGCTCATGCGCGCTGCCTTTCGGAGGAAGGGCAGTATAGGCAGGCGGTCGCTACCAGGCGGCGCGGTACACCGCGAGCACGTCGTCGCGGCTCACGCGCACGGGATTGAAGTGAGTCGCCCGCTCGGCCATCGCGTCCTGGGCCAGCAGGGGGAGCGCCTCCTCATCGACTCCGACATCGCGCAGGCGAGCCGGCAACCCGAGCGAGGCCCGCAAGCCGTCGACCACGCGAACGGCAGCCTCGGCGCTCGCCTCTGCGCCAAGCGCCTGCCCCACGCGCGCGAGCGGCCCGGCAGCGGCTGCCGCATTGAAGCGCATCACGTGCGCCAGCATCACTGCATTGGCCACCCCGTGCGACAAACCGCAGCGGGCGCCGAGGCAATGGCACATGGCGTGATGCAGCGCCACGCGCGCGTTCGCGATCGACAATCCCGCGAGCAGCCAGGCCTGCTGCAACTCCCCGCGCAGCTCGATGTCGCCGGGCGTGGCCGCCAATCGGGGGAGGACGGCGCCGAAGCGTTCCAGCGCCGCGAGCGCGAACGCATCCGTCATCGGCTGCCGGCTCGCCGAGTACAGCGCCTCCACCGCGTGCGCGAGCGAATTCATGCTGCTCGCCGCGGCGATCGGCCATGGCGTCGTGGCTGCGGCCTCCGGGTCCAGCAGCACGGCCTGCGGCGGTATCGACGGATGCCAGAAGATCCACTTGTGTCCGTCGGGCGAGCGCAACCCGGCGCCAGGGGTCGTCTCCGAACCCGAGCCGGTCGTAGGGATGCAGAGGTGCGGCAGCGCAGGCGCGAGCAGGGGCTGCGCATTCAGCGCAGCGGGGCCAGGCGGGATGATCCGGTGGTCGGCGATGTCGCCGCCGAGCAAAGCGACCAGCGCGATGCACTTCCCCGTGTCGATGGTGCTGCCGCCGCCGATGCTGACGATGGCGTCGGCGTGCCGCTCCCTTGCCATCGCGGTGCCGCGCCGCACCCACTCGGGTCCGGAATGCTCCGTAATGCCGCCCAGGACACCCGCCACGCGTTCGCCGAGTGCGGATTGCAGGTGGGCGAGCAAGGGACTCGACGCCATTTGCGTGCCCGCGAGAAGCAGCGCACGCCGGCAACCCAGTTGCTCCAGCATCTCACCAGCCCTGGACAGCGTGCCGCGGCCATACAGCACGCGCCGCGGCGGGTCGACGTGCTGGAAGCTGGCACCGCTTTCCACGTTACTCCACCTTGATGCGCGCGGTCTTCACGACGCGGCCGTACTTTTCCTGCTCTCCCTGCAGCCAGCTCGCGGTGTCGCGCGGCCCTGCGGCGGCGGGGGTGAGTCCGAGCGACTGCAGCTTCTGCTGTACGTCGGTGCGGCCCAGGATGCGGGTGATCTCGTTGCCGATCCGGTCGCGCACGTTCGCGGGCAGGCCGGCTGGGCCGAGCACGACATACGTGATGGTCACGTCGTAGTCCGGAAGTCCGGACTCGCGCACGGTCGGCACCTGCGGCATGGTGGGCAGGCGCTGCGGGCCCGTCACGGCCAGGGCGCGCAGCTTGCCCTGCTCGACCAGTTGCGTCGTCGTTGCCGGTGCGTCGAGGTAGGCGTCGATTTCTCCGGACAGGGCGGCTGCCGTGAGCGGGGCGGCCCCCTTGTAGTGGATCATCGCGATCTCGGTCTTCGCCTGCGCATTGAAGATCTCGCCGCCCAGGTGCGTCAGCCCGCCAGGGCCGCCCGTGCCGAAGTTCAGCTTGCCGGGCCTGCTGCGCGCGAGCGCCACGTACTCCTGCACCGTGGTGGCCGGCACCTTCGGGTTGACCAGCAGCAGGTAGGGCGTGGAAGCAAGCCTTGCCAGCGGCATGAAGTCGCGCAGCGGGTCGTAGGGCACGCTGGCCATCACCAGAGGGTTGATGACATGCGTGTTGTTCGTCATCAGCAAGGTGTAGCCGTCGGGCTTGGCCTTGGCGACAGTGCTCGACCCGATCACCGTCCCGGCTCCGGTGCGGTTCTCCACCAGCACCGGCTGCCCCCACGCCTCGGTGAGGTTCTGCGCGATGTAGCGGGCCAGCAGGTCCGACGTGCCACCGGCCGCGTAAGGCACAACCAGTTTGACCGGATGCGCGGGCCAGGACTCCTGCGCCCCGGCGAACGAAGTGGCCGTGGCGAAAGCGATGCAAAGGGCTGCGCGGCGGCGCAGGCGAGGCAGCAAGGGGGTCATGTCATCTCCTATTCAGGCTGGAAGTTCGCCTTCGCGGCCGCCTGCCGCCAGAAGTCGAGTTCGCTGCGAATGATTCGACCGAAGTCCTCGGGCGAGCCGCTCACCGGCTCGGCTCCGGCGGCACGCACCCGCTCTGCGAACTGCGGTGACTGGCGGACCTGCGCGAGTTCACGATTGAGGCGGTCGATGACGGCGCGCGGCGTACCCGCGGGCGCCCAGACGCCGCCATTGAAACCTGCGGCGATGGACGGATAGCCGGCTTCGGCCAGCGTCGGCGTGTCCGGTGCGTCGGCGGCGCGCTTGCTGGCCGCCGCGGCCACGAGCTTCACCTTCCCCGCCTGGAGAAGTGCGCGATTCGATGCCATGGCATCGAAAAGCGCCTGGATCTCGTTCGATGCCAGTGCGGCGCTCACCTGGCTGGAGCCTTTGTACGGGATGTACGTGATGTCCAGGCCGGCTGCCGCCTTGAACGCTTCCATTGCCAGCATGGTCCCCGGACCGGAGGCGCCGTAATTCAGCTTGCCGGGGTTGGCGCGGGCGTGGGCGATGAACTCCTGCGACGTGCGCACCGGCAGCTGCGCGCTGGTGAACAGGAAGTAGGAGCCCTGGTACAGCGGCGCCACGGGAGTCAGCGCCGTCCACATGTCGAAAGGAGGACTGCGGTTGAACACGCTGCTCAGGCTCGCACCGCCGACGAACAGGAGCGTGTAGCCGTCGCGCGGCGCGGTGGCCACCGCCTGGCCCCCGATCAGGGTGTTTCCTCCGGGCCGATTTTCCACCACGACCGCTTGTCCCAGCCTCTCGGAAAGCAGGGTGGCCACCGTGCGACCGATGACGTCGGTGGCGCCTCCGGGAGGATAAGGAACGACGAGGCGAATCGGTTTTTCCGGCCACTGTTGTGCGTACCCAGGTGCGACAGCCATCCCGATGCAGGCACCCGCCAGTACAGCGAACAGGCCGCGACGCGTGGTCGTGAGGAGCTTCATCGTCGTGCCTCAGTTCGCCTTGATGTCGGCCGCCTTCACGATGCGGCCGTACTTGTCCTGCTCGCTGCGCACGAAGCGCGCGAAGTCCGGTTGCTTCGAGGCGTAGGGCGTCACGCCGAGTGCTTCCAGCTTCTCCTTCACTTCCGCAAGGGACAGGACGGCGGCCAGGTCTGCGTTGATCTTGTTCGTCACGGCCGCCGGCATCTGCGCGGGGCCGAGCAGTCCGTACCAGATCGTCACGTCGAAGCCGGGCACGCCCGCCTGCGAAATGGGAGGCACGTTCGGCAGGCTGGGCAGGCGGGTGCTGCCGCTGATGCCGATGGCCCGCAGCTTGCCGGATTGCACGTAGGGCAGCGTGGTGGCCGGCGCGTCCAGGTAGACCTCCACCTCGCCTGCGAGGATGGCCGTCAGTGCCGGGCCTGCGCCCTTGTACTGCACCATCTGCATCTTGGTGCCCGCGGTCAGGTTCAGCATTTCCGCAGCGAGATGCGTGAGGCCGCCGGGGCCGTGCGTTCCGAAGTTCACCTTGCCGGGGCGCGACTTGAGCAGCGCAATGAACTCCTGCAGGTTCTGCGCCGGCACGGAAGGATTGAGCAGCAGCAGGTAAGCCGACGTTGCCAGGGTTGCCACTGGCGTGAAATCGCGAACCGCGTCGTACGGCAGGTTCGTCATCAGGTGCGTGTTGATGACATGCGTGTTGTTGGTCAGGAGCAGGTTGTAGCCGTCGGGCGCAGAGCGCGCCACGGCCGACGCGCCAATGACGGTGCCGCCGCCGGCCCGGTTGTCCACCACCACCTGCTGCCCCCAGCGTTCCGACAGCTTCTGGCCGATGTAGCGTGCCAGCAGGTCCGAGGTGCCGCCCGCCGCATAAGGCACGATGATGCGGACAGGCCGCTCCGGGAACTTCGCGGGGTCGTCGGCCGCGAACGCCGCGCCCATTGCGAAGAGCCCGCAGGCTGCCATGGCGGTGCGACGCTGGATGGAACGGGGATCTTTCATGCGCTGTCTCCTGTTCATTGGGTCGTTGCGGGCCCTGCGGGCCGGAACGCGAGCACTGGATTTCCCATGCGGCCCGTGGCGATATGCGCTGTGAGGCGTTGCCCGACCTGCAGATCACCTGGCTGCACGGCTTCGACGTTGGCGATCATGCGCACGCCCTCGTGCAGCCGCACCAGCACCGCGTTGTACGGGACCTCGGTGAACCGTTCGTCCAGCGGCTGCAGGTACCAGGTCAGGCCCTCCACGACCGCGCTGCCCTGCAGGGCCTGCCAGCGCCAGCGCTCCGAGAGGCATTGCGGGCACACGTGCGACGCAGGTGGACGCACGTACGCGCAGCTGTCGCATCGCTGCAGCACCATGCGGCCGGCGCGCAGTTCGGCCCGGTAGGCGTCGATGGGCGAGCGCAAGGTTGCGACAGGGGTCACGTTCACTCCGTCACGTAGATGCTGGTGAGGAAATCTTCGCGCTGGCGACCGGTAGCACAGTACTGGGCGACCTTCGCGCCGGCAACCTGGCGGTCACCGCACTCGCCGCGCAACTGGCGCACCAGTTCCGCGTGCTGCAGCCACCCGACCAGGTAGCCCTCGCCCAGCTGGCCGCCGCTCGTGTTCACGGGTAGCTTTCCCCCGATTTCGATGCCGCGATCGCGAACGAAGTCGCTGGCCTCGCCTTCGGCGCAGAAGCCGTAGTTCTCCAGCGTGTGGATGATGGCGGCGGAGCTCGCGTCCGAGACGAACAGCGCGTCGATGTCGCCCGGCCGGATGCCCGCGGCGCCATAAGCCTGGGCGGCCGCGGAGCGCATGCCCCGGCACAGCAGCTGGTCGTCGTTCTCGTAGAGCCGCGGCGCCTGCTGGCGGCCGACGGCGTGCAGGTACACGGGGGTCTTCGCCAGGTCACGCGCGATCTCGCGCCGGGTGAAGATCAGCGCGATCCCGCCCGCCGTGACCCGCGCGATGTCCCACGACCGCAAAGGCCAGACCACGTAAGGATCCGCCAGGTACTGCTCCATGGTCAGGGGCTCGGGCCAGGCCGCGATCGGATTGAGGCCGGCATGCCGGTGGGCTGCGATGGCGACGTGCCCCAGCACCTCGTCGCCTGCACCATACCTGGCCCGGTACTGGCTCCAGCCGATCGCGAACACGGCGTTGGCGTTCACCAGGCCGCGATCGAAGTCGTAGTCGTAGATGCCGCAAAGCTTGCCGGTGGAGCCCTGCAGATTGCGCCCGTACACGCAGGCGACCATCTCGCAGGTGCCGGTGGCCACCAGCATCGCGGCGTACTGGGTAAGAAAGCCACCGGTCGAGTAGTCCAGGTCGCCGGTGACGCGCGGGTTCATGCCCACCATCCGGCAGAACTGCACGGGGTCGATTCCCGACAGCTGCCGTGACGTCAGGACGCCGTCGATGCGGTGGCGGTCTGCAATGCCTGCGTCTGCCAGGGCGTCGCGAAACGCATCCAGCGCCAGCAGATAGGCGTCGCGGTCGGGATGGTCCCCCTGCCGGGTGGCTCCCACGCCGACCACGGCCACCTCGTGACGCTCCCACACCTGGCTCATGCCGCCTCCTTCTGGAAGAGCAGGACGGTGCCACCTTCCGCCTCGCTGCTGAAACGGGCCTGCACGCGGTCGCCCACGTGCACGCTGCCTGGCGGCGCGTCGGGGATGCTGGACACCAACACCGGCGCGCCGTGATCCAGCTGCACCAGGACCACGTTGTACGGGACATCCGGAAAGCGTGGGTGCAAGGCACGCATGTACCAGATGCACGAGGTCACGTGTCCCGTCCCGGGATGGGGCTCCCACCGGAAAGCCTCGGACCAGCATCCGGGGCAGATGGGGCCCGGCGGCATGCGCACGAAGCCGCACCTGGCGCAGTGCTGCAGGAGCAGGCGCCCCGCGCGCAGGCCCTCGGCGTGCACGCTGTTCCAGCGATCGTTCGAGGGGGGGCCGACGCGTCTTGGCACGTCAGTCTCCGCGCGCGAACAGGGTGGCGGACTGGTAGTACTGGGCGCGCACGCCCCCTCCCCCGGTGTAAAGCGCCACGCGCGCATCCGCCACCTGGCGCTGCCCGCATTCGCCGCGCAGCTGCCGCACGAGCTCGACG
>DATAGN010000503.1:0-6735 GCA_036263715.1 Ramlibacter sp. | reverse complement strand
TCCCCGCCTGCGCGGGGATGACGGCGTACTTGCCTCCAGCTCCTGCTGCCGCGCCATCAGCGCGCCCGCCAGCGCGAACAGATCCAGCGCCGGCGCCGAGCGCGCCTTCGAGAAGATCTTCGTGCGCTCCTCCTTCACGTGGTGCTCCACCACCTGCACGAGCCGGGTGACCAGCTCGTCCATCTCCGGACCGGCTTGCGGCAAGCCCTCGATCCGGGCGACCAGGCCCTTGGCCTGCTGGTGTTCCTCGGTTGCGTGATCCAGCAGGTCCGGCTCGTCGATCACCTCGCGCAGCGCCGGGTAGAAGATCTCCTCCTCGACCTGCGCGTGCACGGTCAGGTCGGCGCAGATCCTGCGGGCCAGGGGCTCGCGGTCCGCGGTGGCGTCGGGCGTGACCATGGCAAGCCGCGCGTATTCGACGAAGAGGTGCTTGACCGCGACGTGGTCGGCATCGAGCAGGTCGCAGGCATCCTTGTTGGCAAGTTCGGGCATGGGTCGTCCTGTGTTCTTGTCGATCGAAGGGCTCAGACCATCGGCGGGTCCATCTCGCGCCCGAAGTGCCGGTGCAGCGCCATCGCGGCCAGGAAGGCCTCGATCGCGGCCGGGGCATCGCCGGAATCGGCGATCACCAGCCCGGTGTTGCCTTGCGCGAGGCTCTTGTCCATCGCCGCAGGCACGCCGGCCTTCGTGAGCAGCACCGAGGAGGCGCCGAGCACCAGCATCGGCTTGCAGTGGCGGAACTGGTCCTTCACGAATTCCATGGTGTGGCCGTCCTGGGCCAGTGCGGCCACCGCCTCCGCGCCATCGGGCAGCACCAGCGCATCGAACAGGAAGCCGGGCTCGTTCTCCAGCGAGGCGTCGGCGTCCACGAGGTCGCCGCTCGCCGTGCGGAAGGAACCGATGCGCGGCCCCACCAGCCGCCCGATCGCGCCCTGCGCCAGCAGCGCCTGCTGCACCTGGGCGAGCGCCTCGCCCTCCACGCCCGGGCCCACCAGCAGCGCCACCTTGCGTCCCTTCAGCGGCGTCTGCCCCGGGCGGGACAGCAGCGACAGGGCCGGCGACTTCAGCACCTCCGGCTGCGCCGGGTTGGGCAGCGCCAGCGGCAGCGGGTTCGGCAGCTCCTCCATGCCCAGCCCCTCGGCCACCATCCTGGCCAGCGGCTCGGAAGCATTGCGCAGCCCCGCCACCATGCGTTCCCGGATGGCCGGCACCGTCAGCTTGCTCAACTCGAAGCGGAAGGCATTCGCGATGTGCTGCTGCTCCACCGGCGTCTGGCTCTCGAAGAACAGGCGCGCCTGCGTGTAGTGGTCGGCGAACTTCTCCGGCTTGGCCCGCACCTTGCCTTGCTCTTCCTTCGCCGCGATGCGGGCGGGCACGCTCACGAAGCCCTGCTCCGCTCCCGCCTGGAACGGGCAGCCGCCGGCCAGCGAGTTCGGCTCGTACGACACGCGCCCGCGGTGGATCGCCTGGCGGTGGAACCCGTCGCGCTGGTTGTTGTGCACCTGCGCGATCGGCGCGTTGATCGGGATCTCGTGGAAGTTCGGGCCGCCCAGGCGCGTGATCTGCGTATCCACGTACGAGTGGATGCGGCCGGCCAGCAGCGGATCGTTGGAGAAGTCGATGCCGGGCACGACGTGCGCCGTGCAGAACGCGACCTGCTCGGTCTCCGCAAAGAAGTTGTCCGGATTGCGGTTCAGCACCATGCGCCCCACCGGCGTCAGCGGCACCAGCTCCTCCGGAATGATCTTGGTGGCATCGAGGATGTCGAAGCTGAACGCCTCGGCCTGTTCCTCGGTGAAGATCTGCAGGCCCAGCTCGTACTCGGGATACTGCCCCGCCTCGATGCGCTCCCACAGGTCGCGCCGGTGGTAGTCCGGGTCCGCACCGGAGATCTTCACTGCCTCGTCCCACACCAGCGAATGCGTGCCCGCCATGGGCGTCCAGTGGAACTTGCAGAAGACCGATTCGCCCTGCGCATTGACGAGGCGGAAGGTGTGCACGCCGAAGCCTTGCATGGTGGCGTAGCTGCGCGGGATGGCGCGGTCGCTCATCACCCACATCAGCATGTGCGTGGACTCCGGCATCAGCGACACGAAGTCCCAGAAGGTGTCGTGCGCGCTGGCCGCCTCCGGCATGTGGTGGTGCGGCTCGGGCTTGACGGCGTGGACCAGGTCGGGAAACTTCATCGCGTCCTGGATGAAGAACACCGGGATGTTGTTGCCCACCAGGTCCCAGTTGCCCTCGTCCGTGTAGAACTTCACCGCGAAACCGCGCACGTCGCGCGCGGTGTCCTTGGAGCCGCGCGCGCCCTGCACGGTGGAAAAGCGAACGAACACCGGCGTGCGCTTGCCTGCCTCGGCGAAGGGCGCCGCGCGCGTGTGCTGCGTCAAGGGCTCGTAGCACTCGAAGAAGCCATGCGCCGCGGAGCCGCGGGCATGCACGATGCGCTCGGGGATGCGCTCGTGGTCGAAGTGCGTGATCTTCTCGCGCAGGATGAAGTCTTCCAGCAGCGCGGGACCGCGCACGCCGTACTTCAGCGAGTTCTGGTTGTCGGCGATCGGCACGCCCTGGTTGGTGGTGAGCACCTGGCCGGTGGAATCGACCCGCACGCGGTCGAGCGGCGCGATCGTGGCGTTGATGCCTTCGGGTGCGACGCTGCCCACCTTCTCGGAAGCGTTGTCTTCCGACAGCGTGCTCGCCGTGGGAATGCGCGAGGGCGGCGTCGTGGTCGCGCCTGCCGCCGGCCGCACGCCGTTGGCGAAGCCGTGCTCGCCGGCCTTGTTCGGGTTGTGCGGCATGGCCCCGGCGAGCTCCTGCGTCTCGGCGGCCTTGCGCGCCGGCAGGTCGTCGGGGGCGGCAGGCTTGACGCGGCCGGGGCCGCTGTCGGTGTTGCGGGCTGCAGACTTCGCAGCCGTCTTCTTCGCGGGAGCGGACGGCTTGGGGGACTTGGGCATCAGGGGGGCTCGCTGGATCCGGCGACATCGCCGTGCGCGACGGTAGGTGTGCCCGATCGCTCCAGCTGTAGGACCACGCCGACGACCGTACGGCTGGTTTCTAGCGCAGGAGCATTCCGGCCAGCATCATGGCGCCGATCAGCAGTGGCTGGTGCAGCATGTACCAGCTCAAGCTCCAACGTCCCATCCAGGCCAGCGGGCGTGCTGCCTGCGCGATCGGCCCCTGCAGGAGATTCGCGCGCCGCCGCAGCAGCCACTGCCCCGCCGCCATCCCCCACCACATCACGCCCAGCCACGGCAACAGGGGCACGTAGTCCTGCGTGGCCGGCTTCATCGACACGAAGCCGATCCAGTTCAGCCACGGCGTGTTGAGCACGGCCAGGTTGCCCGCGGCAACGTGCACCGGCATCGCGGCCAGCGGCAGCAGGATGGCGACCGCGCCTGCGAGCCACAGCCAGCGGCCCCAGCTGGCCGTGAGGCGCACGATCACCAGCATCAGCGCGATGCCGTGGAGCACGCCGAAGTAGATGAAGGTCTGCGGGAACATCAGGTAGGACCCCAGGCTGACCAGCAGCGCGCAGCCCGCCACCTGCGCCCAGCGCTTCCAGAAGCGCGGCCAGCCCTGCCCTTGCGCCTGCGCGACCGCCTGCGACACGCCCGCCGTGAACAGGAACAGGCTCACGATGGCGGTGCGCTGCGTGGTCCAAAACGGGTCGTACAGGAAGTTCTGCCGGATCCAGCCGAAGTGGTTGAGGTCGAAGCAGAAGTGGAACACCGTCATCCAGGCGATGGCGGCGCCGCGCAGGGCGTCGATGCGGTCGTAGCGGACAGTGGCGCTCACGCGGGGAGTGTAGTGGCGCGCCCGATTGACGCGGCGTAGGCGAATCGTTCCAATCGCGCGCATGCCGGCCGCCCCGGTTGGCATGCCAACACCTACCAATCCCCGGATGACCACACGACGATTCTTCTGCGCGGCCGCGGCCGGCATGCTGGCCGGCTGCGCCACGACTTCGCCCTCGCTCGCTGCCGCGCGCGCCGAGCTCGGTAGCACCGGCCGGCTGCGGGCGGCAATCAACTTCGGCAACCCCGTGCTGGCCAACCGCGGCCCCGGCGGCGAGCCGGTCGGGGTGTCGGTGGACCTCGCGCGCGAGGCCGCGCGGCGCCTGGACCTGCCGATCGAACTCGTGCTGTTCAACTCCGCCGGCACCGTGGTGGAGGCCATGAAGACGCGGCAGGTGGACCTGGGCTTCGTCGCCATCGACCCGGTGCGCGGCGCCGACATGGAGCAGACCACGCCCTACGTGATCATCGAAGGCGCCTATGCGGTGCGCAACGCTTCGCCCCTGCAGCGCAACGAGGAGGTCGACCGCCCCGGCACGCGCATCGCGGTGGGGCGCGGCAGCGCCTACGACCTCTACCTCACGCGCGAGATCAAGCAGGCCACGCTGGTGCGCACCGCGACCTCGGGGCAGGTGGTCGACGAATTCCTCAAGCAGAACCTGGAAGTCGCCGCGGGCGTGCGCCAGCAACTGGAGATGGATGCGCGCCGCGTCGGCGGCGTGCGCGTGCTGCCCGGCCGCTTCATGGTGATCGAGCAGGCGATGGGCGTGCCCAAGGGACGCCTGGCCGCCCACGCGTGGCTGCGCAGCTTCATCGAGGAAATGAAGGCTTCCGGGTTCGTGGCACAGGCCTTGCAGCGCCACCGCATCGAGGGCGCGGCCGTCGCACCCCGGGCATGAAGAAAGGGATTTCCATGAAGTTGCACTCCGCCCTCCCCCGCCTGGCAGCGGCCCTGGTGCTGGGCACCGCCGCTGTCGCCGCGCAGGCGCAGTTCCCCGACAAGCCGGTCACGATGATGCTGTCCTTCCCTCCGGCGGGCGCCACGGACATCCTGGCGCGCGCGGTCGGGCAGAAGATGGCCGAGACGCTCAAGCAGACGGTGGTGATCGACAACAAGCCCGGTGCCGGCGGCAACATCGGCCTGAACGCCGCGGCCAAGGCGGCGCCGGACGGCTACACGATCTACATGGCCGCGGTCACCAATGCCGCCATCGCGGCGGCGGCCTACCCGCCGCAGCCGGCGCACCTGCAGAAGGACTTCGTGCCGATCGGCGGCGTGGCCATCGTGCCGCACATGCTGGTGGTGCCGAGTTCCCTGCCGGTGAAGAACGTGCAGGAACTGATCGCGCTGGTGAAGAAGGAACCCGGCAAGCACAACTTCGCCTCGCAGGGCGTGGGCACGCTGTCGCACCTGGAATCCGAGCTGCTGAAGAATGCGGCCGGCCTCGACATCGTGCACGTGCCCTACAAGGGCAGCTCGCTCGCCCTGCCCGACCTGATGGCCGGCACCTCCACCATGATGTTCGACAGCATCCCGGCGTCGATGCCGCATGTGAAGTCCGGCAAGCTGCGCGTGCTGGCCGTCGCCTCCACGCAGCGCATGGCCATGCTGCCCGACGTGCCCACGGTCGCGGAAAGCGGCCTGCGCGGTTTTGCCGCCGACAACGTGTTCGGGCTGATGGCACCGCGGGGCACGCCGCCGGCCGCCTTGGAGGTGCTCGCGCGCGCCGTGCGCGCCGCCGTCGAAGCGCCCGACCTGCGCCAGAAGATGCAGGAGCAAGGCGTGGAGCTGCGGTTCACGCCGGCTGCCGAGTTCACGCGGCTGGTCGACGCGGAGTTCCGCACCTGGGGCAAGGCCGTGCAGGACGCGAAGGTCAAGCTGGAATAATCCGGCATGACTTCGACGACGACAACGGGCTTCTGGGACTTTCCTTATGTGTCGCAGCGCATGCCGCTGCTGGCCCGCAATGTCGTCAGCACTTCGCAGCCGCTCGCTTCGGCCGCCGGCGCCCTGATGCTCGCACGCGGCGGCAACGCGGTGGACGCGGCGCTGGCGACCGCCATCACCTTGACCGTCGTGGAGCCGTGCATGAACGGCATCGGCGGCGACGCTTTCGCCATCGTCTGGGATGGGCAGCGCCTGCACGGCCTGAATGCCTCGGGACGGGCGCCGCGTCGCTGGACGCCCGGGTACTTCGCGAAGTACCCCGCCATGCCGCGGCGCGGCTGGGACTCGGTGACCGTGCCGGGCGCGGTCTCCGCCTGGCGTACGCTGTCCGAGCGCTTCGGCACCGTCCCCTTCGCCGAACTCTTCGAATCCGCCCTGCGCCACGCGCGCGAGGGCTACCTGGTGTCGCCGACGGTCCGCCGCCAGTGGCAGATGCAGGTGCCCGAGCTGCTGGAGCAGCCGGGCTTTCGCGCGGCCTTCGCGCCGGGCGGCGAAGCGCCGGCTACCGGCACCCTGTTCAAGTGCCCGGGCCAGGCGGAGACCCTGGACAGGATCGCCCGCAGCAAGGGCGAAGCGTTCTACCGCGGCGAGCTGGCCCGGGCCATTGCCGACCATGCGCGCGCCACCGGCGGCGCCATCGACGAAGAGGACCTCGCCGCGCACGAATGCAACTGGGTGGAGCCGCTGTCGGTGCGCTACGCCGGCGTCGAGCTGCACGAGATCGGCCCCAGCGGCCAGGGCATCGCGGCGCTGATGGCCCTGGGCATGCTGGCCCACCTGGACCTGCCCGCCGCCGGCATGGACACGGCGCTCTGGTACCACCTGCAGATCGAGGCCATGAAGCTCGCCTTCGCCGACCTGCATGCGTACGTCGCGGATCCCGCTGCGATGCAGGTCGTGAAAGCGGAGCACCTGCTCGCGCCTGCTTACCTGCAACAGCGCGCGAAGCTGGTCGACCTCGATCGGGCCGCCCCCGCGCGCGCGGGCTCACCG
>DATAGN010000502.1:0-1766 GCA_036263715.1 Ramlibacter sp. | reverse complement strand
TGAGCGCGTCGACCATGATCAGCAGCTCCATGAGGTTCTCGTTGGTCGGCGCGCAGGTGGACTGCACCACGAACACGTCACGCGCGCGCACGTTCGTGTTGATCTCCACCGTCACTTCCCCATCCGAGAAGCGGCTCACGTTGGCCGCGCCGAGCCCGATGCCCAGGTGGCCGGCGATCTCCTCGGCCATTGCCGGATTGGCATTGCCGGTGAAGACCATGAAATCGGGAGTGGGAGCAGCCTGCATTGAGAACCGGACGTGTGTGACCCAGATAAACGGTTTGGCAGGGGAGGAAGGACTCGAACCCTCGCATGCTGGAATCAAAATCCAGTGCCTTAACCAACTTGGCGACTCCCCTACACGGGTCTGGCGCTGCGAACAGCGTCAAACCGAATCGTCGCTGGGTGCCCACCCCACCAGGGGATGAACCTCCAAATTGCTGCATTCCCGGACCATCCAGTCCGCCGGTGCCTGCGCCAGGACCTTTCCCGGCGGCAGCAGCGCGAAGACCGCGCTGCCCGAGCCGGTCATCCGGCCTCGCAAGCCCTGCGACCCCAGCCATTGCAACGCCTGTTCCACATCGGGACAGACCTGCCGGGCCACCGGTTCCAGGTCGTTGTGACCGAAACCGAAGGGGTTTGCAGCAAAGCCCGAGATTGTAGCACCGTCCGAATTCCGCTTCAGCCCGGGGTGCTGGAAGATGTCCCGTGTGGCGACGCCGCGCGCGGGCTTGGCGACCACGAAGCGGGCGGGCGGCAGCTCGATGGGCGTGATCCGCTCGCCGACGCCTTCCACCCATGCGTTGCGGCCGCGCAGGAAGAAGGGGACGTCGGCTCCGAGCGCGAGGCCGATGGGCTCCAGGGCCGGCAGCGGCAGCTTCGTGCCCCACAGCCGGTTCAGCGCGAGCAGGCAACTGGCCGCGTCCGAAGAGCCGCCGCCCATGCCCGCCTCGGCGGGCAGCCGTTTCTCGATTGCGATGTGCGCGCCCGCGGTGACGCCCGTGGCCTGCTGCAGCGCTCGGGCGGCGCGCAGCACCAGGTCGTCCGCAGGCAAGGGCGCTCCCAGGTCCTCGCGGCTGAGTTTGCCGGCCGGCCGCAGTTCGAAGTGCAGCGTGTCGTGCCAGTCCAGCAGCATGAAGGCCGACTGCAGCAGGTGGTAGCCGTCGGCGCGCCGCCCCGTGATGTGCAGGAACAGGTTCAGCTTCGCGGGCGCGGCGACGTCGTGCAGCGAGCGCATGCGCGGCTTCAGCGCTCGAACACCACCCGCAGGTCGGCCGGGGGCGGCGGCGCGGTGCGGCGCGCGCGCAGGCGGCCCTCGGCGACCTGCGTCACGTCGGCTTCCCAGCCCGGCACCGGCGTCGCCGTGCCGGCCAGCCAGTCGAACAGCGCGGCGATGGGAAGCGGCGCGCCGGTGGCTTCCTGCGCCAGCGCTTCGAGCGAGGGGAATTGGCGCACGTCGTTGCCCGAGCGCAAGGTCGCCGCCCCTGGCGACCACGACAGCACGGCAGCCGTGCCGCCCAGGGGCGTGAAGAGGGTCAGCTCGCCGGCCTCCGGCGCGCCCTTCAACTCGAAGCTGGCCGAAAAGGACTGGCTGGCCTGCTGTTCGACCGTGAGGGCGAGGCGCCCGGTCCACACCTGCACGCCCGCGGGCACCGCGGCACGCGGGGCCACGGCGCAGCCCGCAAGCAACAGGACAGCGGCGACGAGCGCGAGCACTCGCGCGCGCAGGTCGCACGCGCTCACGGCCTGACCCTCAGCCGCTTGAG
>DATAGN010000501.1:0-7962 GCA_036263715.1 Ramlibacter sp. | reverse complement strand
GCCAGCGCCTCCTTGTGCAGCGGGGCCGTCACCATCGCGGCGATCTCGCCGCGCAGCGCCGCGCGCGCCGCCCAGGTCACCGCGTCGGCTGCCAGGCGGCCCGCCTGCGCGCTGACCCGGCCCATCGCGGGAAGCACGCTGGACGCGGCACCGGCCTGCAGCACCGGGATGCACCGCGGTGGCACCGCCTCGGCGTCGGCAGGCGCATCGATCACTGCGAGCGGCAGGGATACGTCCAGCCCGGCGCTCGCCACGCCCCGCCGCATGCACGCCACATCCCCGACCACGAAACATCCGCGCGTGAGCTCCGGCTGCTGCGCGAACGCCTTCGCGACGATCTCCGGCCCGATGCCCGCCGGATCGCCCATCGTGATCGCCACCTGCTTCATGCCGGGTTGTCCACGTCGACGAATTCGTGTGCGATGCCCAGCCGGCCGGCCACGTGCGCCGCGACGGCCGGCGCGCCGTAGCGCTCGGTCGCGTGGTGCCCGCAGGCGATGAAGGTCACGCCGCATTCGCGCGCGTAGTGCGCCTGGGGTTCGGAGATCTCGCCGGTCAGGAAGGCCTGCGCGCCGGCGGCGATCGCCCCTTCGAAGTACGACTGGGCACCGCCTGTGCACCAGGCGATTCGGCGCAGCGGCCCCGTGGCGCCTGCCACGCAGGTCACCTCGCGCCCGAGCACGCGCCGCACCTGCGCGGCCAGTGCTTCACTGTCCTCGAACGCGCCCCCATCGCTGCGCGTGCCCAGGAAACCGAGGTCCTGCTCGCCAAAACGCGCATCGGCGCGCAAGCCCAGCTTGAGCCCCAGCTGCGCGTTGTTGCCCAGCTCCGGGTGCGCGTCCAGCGGCAGGTGGTAGGCGTAGAGGTTGATGTCGTGCGCCAGCAGCAGGCCCAGGCGCTGCTTCATCCAGCCGGTGACCCGCCCGTCCTGGCCGCGCCAGAAAAGGCCGTGGTGCACGAAGATCGCATCGGCCCCGCGCGCAACTGCCGCTTCGATCAACGCACGGCTGGCAGTCACACCGGACACGATGCGCGTGACCGTTTCCCGCCCCTCCACCTGCAGGCCGTTGGGGCCGTAGTCGCGGAAGCGCTCGGGCGCGAGCAGCGTGTCGAAGGCTTGCAGCAGGTCTTGCCGTGAGTTCATGGAAATAGGGCACAGGGAACTGCCCGCATTCTGCTACGCGGCCGCGCGCCGCCTGCGCGGAACAATCCGCCCCCTGGAGGCCGGCTGCCATGAACACGTTGACGCTGATGGTGTGGAGCATCGCCCTGGGCGCGATCGCCGCGGTGGGGCTGGCGCGCATCTGCGACATGTTCGTGCGCCCCGGGCTGTCGCAGGTGCGGGCGCTGGGGTTTCACGCAGCGGTGTTCCTGCTGGTGCTGGTGGAAAGCGGCGTCCTCAAGCACGTGGCGCATCCCGGCCCCGAGCGCCTGCGCATCCTGCAGGTGCTGGCGGGGCCCCTGTGCGTGGCCCTGTCGAATTTCTGGATCCACAGCTGGCTCTCGGCCGGCGAGCGCGACCGGCTGATGGCCTTGGCCTTGCGCGCGTCGGCGCTCGGCCTGCCACTGCTGGCGCTGGCGGCGCTCGCTGCGCACCCGCGGCACCAGTTGCCCATCGCCGCCCTGCTGTCGGTCACCGGCGGTGCCCTCACCTGCTGGATCACCTTCCGCGCCTGGACCATCGGCGACCGGCTCGCGGGCCTGATGGCATGGGGCTGCCTGCTCACGGTCCCGGCGATCGGCGGCCTCTATGCCCTCGCGATGGGTTCCGTGCGCGGCCTCGGCTGGCACGCAGCGGTCGCCGGCGTGACCGTCCTGTGCAACGCGCTGACCGGCTACGTCCTGTGGCGACGCATGCTGCGGCGCTGGCGCACGCGCGAAACGGGCCGGGTGCCCGCGATCGACCCCCTCACCCGCGTGTACAGCAGCACGGCCCTGGTGCAGCGGCTGGTGCAGGCGCAAAAGCGCCGCCGTCGCACCCGCCGCGAGGGCGCCCTGCTGGCCATCACCGTGTTCGATCCGGACCGGCTGCTCACGCTGGCGGGCCCGGCCGGCATGAACGAGGTCTGGATGACGCTCGCCGCGCGCGTGCAGCGCGAACTCGGTGCCGTGAACCCGGTGGGCCGCTACTGGGACCGCTGCTTCGTGGCGCTGGTGGAGACGATCCCCACGCGTTCCTGGCTGCGCACCACGGCCCTGCGCGTGGCGGCCAGCCTGCGCGAGCCGCTGGAGGTGACCGGCCGGGACGGCGAGCCGGTGCGCGTGCGGCTGGACTTCGGGCTGGGCGCCGTGCCGCTGCATGCGCTCTCGGGCGAGGTGGAAGACCTGCTGGACGAGGCGCAGCGCCTGGCCGAGGCCGGCCGCGGCCTGCGTTCTCGCGCTGCCACCACCGACCCGCTGACCGGTGAGGCGGTCGCGGTGGAAGAAGCCCGTTTCGCGCAGCGCCCGCTGCGCGTGCGGCCGCTGCGGGTGCCGGCCGGCCTTCCGTCGCTGCAGCCCCCCGCGTCCTGACCCGCCAGCGGACCCGGCGCATACACTTGGGGTTTCCCCAAGTCAAGAACATGCGACGTTACTGGCTGGTGTTCTCCCAAGCCGTCACCGTGCTGCTGGCGGCCTATTTCATCGTCATGACGATGAAGCCCGAGTTGCTGAGCCGCCGGCCCGCGGTGACCAGCGGCTCGACCGGCGTCGCCCTGACCGAGGCGCCGACGGCCGCGAACGCGCCCACGCCGCCCGGCAGCTTCCGCAACGCGGCACGCAAGGCCTCGCAGGCGGTCGTGAGCATCAACACGAGCAAGTCGTCAGACCGGCCCTCGTCGAACGATCCCTGGTTCCGCTTCTTCTTCGGCGACCAGGGCTCGGTGCCGCAAAGCGGCCTCGGCAGCGGCGTGATCATCAGCCCCGATGGCTTCATCCTGACCAACAACCACGTGGTCGAAGGCGCCACGGAGATCGAGGTGGCGCTCGCCGACAGCCGCAAGACGCGCGCCAAGATCATCGGCACCGATCCGGAGACGGACCTCGCCATCCTGAAGATCAACCTGGACCGCCTGCCGGTGATCACGCTGGGCAACTCCGACGCCCTGCAGGTCGGCGACCAGGTGCTGGCGATCGGCAACCCGTTCGGCGTGGGCCAGACCGTCACCAGCGGCATCGTCAGCGCGCTCGGACGCAACCAGCTGGGCATCAACACCTTCGAGAACTTCATCCAGACCGACGCCGCCATCAACCCGGGCAACTCCGGGGGGGCGCTGGTCGACGTGGACGGCAACCTGATGGGGATCAACACCGCGATCTACTCGCGCTCCGGCGGCAGCATGGGCATCGGTTTCGCGATTCCCGTATCCACCGCCAAGCTGGTGCTGGAGGGCATCGTCAAGGATGGCGTGGTCACGCGCGGCTGGATCGGCGTGGAGCCGGCGGACCTGTCGCCCGAGCTGATGGAGACCTTCGGCGTGAAGGCGCGCAAGGGCGTGCTGATCACCGGCGTGCTGCAGAACGGCCCGGCGGCGCAGGCCGGCGTGCGTCCCGGCGACGTGGTCGTGCAGGTCGGGGGCAAGGAAGTGGCGAACGTGTCCGAGCTGTTGTCCACGGTAGCCGCCCTGAAGCCCGGCACCGCCACGCCCTTCAAGCTGCAACGGCGCGAGGACAACGTGGAAGTGACGGTCACGCCCGGGCGCCGTCCCAAGCCGCGGCAGCAGCCGCCGCAGGCGGTGCCGCCCGGCCGTTGAGCGTCACGGCGAGTTCGTCGCCTCGCCTTCGGCGTCCGGCGCCTTGGTGTGCTTGATGAACAGCTGCGCCGCCCAGATGCCCACTTCGTAGAGCAGGCACATCGGCACCGCCAGTGCGAGTTGCGACACCACGTCCGGCGGCGTGATGACGGCGGCGATGATGAAGGCCAGCACGATGAAGTAGCCGCGGAACTCGCGCAGCTTCTCCACGGTGACGATGCCCATGCGCGCCAGCACGATCACCACGATCGGCACCTCGAACGCGGCGCCGAACGCGAGGAACATGGTCAGCACGAAGGTCAGGTAGGCCTCGATGTCAGGCGCCGCCGTGATGCTCTTGGGCGCGAAGCTCTGGATAAACGAGAACACCTGCCCGAACACGAAGAAGTAGCAGAACGCCACCCCGATGAAGAACAGGATGGTGCTGGAGACCACCAGCGGCAGCACCAGCTTCTTCTCGTGCGAGTACAGGCCGGGCGCGACGAAAGCCCACACCTGCCACAGCACCACCGGCAGAGCGATCAGGAAGGCCGCCATCAGCAGGATCTTCAGCGGCACGATGAAGGGCGAGATCACCGAGGTGGCGATCAGGGTCGCCCCCTTGGGCAGGTGCGCCACCAGCGGCGCGGCCATGATGTCGTAAAGGGCCGCCGGCCCCGGCCAGACGGCCAGGACCGCCGCGACCACGGAAATGGCGATCACCGCCTTGATCAGGCGGTCGCGCAGTTCGACCAGGTGGGCAACGAACGGCTGCTCGGTGCCGGCCAGCTCGTCTTCCTGGTCGTTCGGTGTTGTGGACATAGGGGAAGGGCCGCCGGCGCTGCCGGCCCCGCTTTCAGTTGAACTTGCGCGGGCGGTACTTCGCCACGCGCGCGGCACCCGACAGGGCCTTGGTGCGCACGCCGGCGCGGGCCTTGTACCACTGCGGCATGGCGCCCTGCTTCAGGCGCCACTTCTTCTTGGGGTGCTTGTACTCGGGATATAGGGGCATGGGTTCGGCCAGCGCGCCTTGCGACAGCGGGTTGGCGTCCTGCCACTGCTTCTCGAAGTCGGCGGCGGCCGTCGACACGGAGCTTTCCACGTCGCGCGCGGCGCTCTCCACCGTCTCCTTCATCTTCTTGAGCTCGTCGAGCTCCATCGACCGGTTGACTTCGGCCTTGACGTCGTTGACGTAGCGCTGCGCCTTGCCCAGCAGCGTGCCGACCGTCCGCGCCACGCGCGGCAGTTTCTCCGGCCCGATGACGATCAGGGCCACGGCGCCGATCAGCGCCATCTTCGAGAGACCGAGGTCGATCACGGGCTAGGGATGCCTTGCGGCATCAGGACTTGTTGCGTGCTTCGACGTCGATGGTGGTCTTGTTGTCGGCGGGGGCCGCGGACGGACCCTGCGACGCCGTGACCTGGCTGGCCGGCGGCACCGGGGTGTCCGGCTGGCTGCCGTCCTTCATGCCGTCCTTGAAACCCTTGACGGCGCCGCCGAGGTCACCGCCGATGTTCTTGAGCTTCTTCGTGCCGAAAACGAGCACGACGATCAACAGGACGACCAGCCAGTGCCAAATGGAAAACGAACCCATGGATTGCTCCTCTTTACTGCTCGGATTCTAGTCGGCCGGGGGAGTTCATCTTTCGGCCGGACGCGGATCACCCTTTCTTCCAGGGGCGTGGGCCGCCGATCACGTGGAAGTGGAGGTGCTGGACTTCCTGGCCGCCCTCCTCGCCGGTGTTGCACACCAGGCGGAAGCCACCCTCGGGATACGGGCGGCAGCCTTCCTGCTGCGCCAGCCTGGGCACCAGGCTCATCATTCGACCCAGCATCGCGGCGTGCCTGTCTTCCACGTGGGCCATCGAGGTGACGTGCTCCTTGGGGATCAGCAGGAAGTGGACCGGCGCCCACGGGTTGATGTCGTGGAAGGCGAGGATCTCGTCGTCCTCGTGCACCTTGCGCGAAGGGACCTTGCCTTCGGCGATCTTGCAGAAGATGCAGTTGGGGTCGTGCGTCATGGCGAAACGGATGGGGCTCAGCGGGGCAGCTGATTGTCGTTGAAGCGCACCCAGCCCTTGAGGCACCGGTACAGGTACCACAGGCCGATGACGGTGTACGCGATCGCGCCGGGCAGGACCAGCAGCCACAGCGGGGCGGCCAGCACCAGCCAGAGCGCCGTCCACCACACGGTGGAAATCATGTAGTCGTGGTGGGCCAGGTACAGCGGGTCGCTTTCGTCGGCGCGCTTGACGTAGTGGACCACCAGCGCGATCAGCGACAGCGTCCAGAAGGTGAACGGCGACACGGTATGCACGCCGTACAGCACGTGCATCACGGAGCGGTCGGCCGGGGTCTTCGCGCGCAGTTCGTTGAAGTCGGTCTGGGGCATCCTGGCTCCTTGGTGTTATTCGCCGCGGCCTTCGCGCTCGCGCGCCTTGCGCAGCGCCTTTTCCTCGATCCCGCTCAGGCCTTCGCGCCGCTGCAGTTCCGCGATCACGTCCGCGGGCTTCAACCCATAGTGCGCCAGCGCGATCATCGAGTGGAACCAGAGGTCGGCCACTTCGCCCACCAGCTTGCCGCGGTCGCCGCCGTGGTCGACGTCCTTGGCGGCCATCACGACCTCGGTCGCTTCCTCGCCGATCTTCTTGAGGAAGGCGTCCGGCCCCTTGTGCAGCAGGCGCGCCACGTAGCTCGCCTCCGGATCGCCGCCGTTGGCAGGCTTGCGGCTTTCGATGACATCGGCCAGGCGGGCCAGCGGGTCGACAGGGGACATGGCGCCTTACTTGTAGATGGAAGCCGGGTCTTTCAAGACGGGATCCACCGCCTGCCAGGCCCCGTCCCGGTAAACCTGGAAGAAACAGCTATGCCGGCCGGTGTGGCAGGCGATGGACGGATCGTGCCCGAGCTGCGTCACCTTCAGCAGCAGCACGTCGTTGTCGCAGTCGATGCGGATCTCGTGCACCTGCTGGACGTGCCCGGACTCCTCGCCCTTGAACCACAGCTTGCCGCGCGAGCGGCTGAAATAGACGGCGCGACCGAGTTCGGCGGTCTTCGCGAGGGCGGCGCGATCCATCCAGGCGAACATCAGCACGTCGCCGCTGGATGCCTCCTGCGCGATCACGGGGATGAGCCCCTGCGCGTCCCATTTGACTTCTTCGAGCCAGGTCATGGGGGTATTGTCCCTTACGCGTCAGAGCCGAACCGGAATGCCCCGCGCCGCCATCCGTTCCTTGGCCTGCCGCACCGTGTATTCGCCGTAGTGGAAGATGCTCGCCGCCAGCACCGCGTCGGCGCCGCCTTGCTGCACGCCATCGGCGAGGTGGTCGAGATTGCCGACGCCGCCGGAGGCGATCACCGGCACCGGCACGGCATCGCTCACCGCCCGCGTGAGCGCGAGGTCGAACCCGGACTTGGTGCCATCGCGGTCCATGCTGGTCAGCAGGATCTCGCCGGCGCCGCGGCGCGCCATTTCGGTCGCCCAGGCCACCGCATCGAGGCCGGTGTTGCGGCGGCCGCCGTGGCTGTACACGTCCCAGCCGGGCCCTCGCGTGGCGGCTTCCTCGTCGCTGCGCTTCTTGGCGTCGATGGCCACCACGATGCACTGCGCGCCGTACTTGGTGGATGCGGCGTCGATCACGCCCGGATTGGCGATGGCGGCCGAATTGAAGCTGGTCTTGTCCGCGCCGGCATTGAGCAGGCGCCGCACGTCCTCGACGGTGCGCACGCCGCCGCCCACCGTCAGCGGGATGAACACCTGCGAGGCCACCGCCTCGATGATGTGCAGGATCAGGTCGCGCTCGTCGCTCGTGGCCGTGATGTCCAGGAAGGTGAGTTCGTCCGCACCCTGCTCGTTGTAGCGCGCGGCGATCTCCACGGGATCTCCCGCGTCGCGCAGTTCCAGGAAGTTGACGCCCTTGACGACCCGGCCTCCGGTGACGTCGAGGCAGGGGATGATGCGCTTGGCCAGCATGCCCGGATTATCGGGCTCAGCGCGCCGGCCACTCCCAGCGCGGGATTTCATCCGGCGCGAGGTTCCGCACCCGCGTCTCGCCCAATTCCTTTTCCAGCACGTGCGAGCGCAGGTCGACGCCGGCGGCATCCTCCAGCGCGGCCACCAGGCGGGCAGCGTGCGAGACCACGACCACCTGCGAGGCGCGCGCCGCCTGCACCACCAGCCGTGCCAGCGCCGGCAGGAGGTCCGGGTGCAGGCTGGACTCCGGCTCGTTCAACACCAGCAGCGGCGGCGGC
>DATAGN010000500.1:0-5879 GCA_036263715.1 Ramlibacter sp. | reverse complement strand
TTCCCAGCCGGCATGGCGCGCCGCGATGGCAGCAGCGAGCCCGCCGATGCCGCCGCCGGCAACCAGCAGCTCCTGGGTCACTGAAGCAGCTGGCGCAGCACGTACGGCAGGATGCCGCCGTGCCGGTAGTAGTCCACCTCGATCGGCGTGTCGATGCGCAGCGTCAGCTTCACTTCCTGCGTGGTGCCGTCCGCGCGCCGGACGATCAGCGCCGCCTGGCTTTGCGGCTTCAGCTGCGGGTCCACCTCGATGTCGATCCGCTCTTCACCGGTCAGCCCCAGCGCCTGCCAGCTCATGTCGCCCTGGAACTGCAGCGGCAGCACGCCCATGCCCACCAGGTTGCTGCGGTGGATGCGCTCGAAGCTGCGCGCCACCACGGCGCGGATCCCCAGCAGCTGCGTGCCCTTGGCCGCCCAGTCGCGCGACGAGCCGGTGCCGTATTCCTCGCCGGCCAGGATCACCGTGGGCCGCCCGCCGGCCATGTACTTCATGGCCGCGTCGTAGATGAACATCTTTTCCACGCGGCCGTCCTCGTGGCGGTAGAGCGTGAGGCCCCCTTCTTCGCGCGATCCGTCCGGCCCCGGCGGCAGCATCAGGTTCTTGATCCGCACGTTGGCGAAGGTGCCGCGCATCATCACCTCGTGGTTGCCGCGGCGCGAGCCGTAGCTGTTGAAGTCCGGCTTCTGCACGCCGTGCTCCAGCAGCCAGCGGCCCGCCGGCGAGCTCTCCTTGATCGAGCCGGCCGGCGAAATGTGGTCGGTGGTGATCGAATCGCCGAAGAGAGCCATGATCCGCGCATCGCGAATGGCGTAGGGCGCGGCGCTGCCGGCCGTGCCGCCGCTGGGCAAGGCGGGTGCCTCCATGGTGAAGCCTTCGAAGAAGGGCGGCTCCGCGATGTACGTGCTCTCCGGCCAGTCGTAGGTCTCGCCGGAGACGCCCTGGATGTTCTTCCACAGCTCGCCCGGATCGGTCTTGACCTTGCCGTAGGTGGTGCGGTACGCCTTGGGCTTCATGGCGTGCTTCATCAGCTGGTGGATCTCGTCGCTCGACGGCCAGATGTCGCCCAGCCACACGTCCTTGCCGTCGGCGCCCTTGCCGACCGGCTCGGTCATCAGGTCCTTGAGCACCGTGCCGGCCAGCGCATAGGCCACCACCAGCGGCGGGCTCGCCAGGAAGTTCGCCTTGAGGTTCGGATGGATGCGCGCCTCGAAGTTGCGGTTGCCCGAGAGCACCGCGGCACACACGAGGTCGCTGGAGGTGATCGCGTCGTTGATCTCCGGCGTCAGGTCGCCGGCGTTGCCGATGCAGGTGGTGCAGCCGTAGCCGGCCACGGCAAAGCCGAGTTGCTCCAGGTAGGGCAGCAGCTTCGCGTCCTGCAGGTACTCGGTGACCACGCGCGATCCCGGGGCCAGCGAGGTCTTGATGTGCGGCTGCACGCGCATGCCCTTTTGCACCGCCTTCTTGGCCAGCAGGCCCGCCGCCAGCATCACGCCCGGGTTCGACGTATTGGTGCAGCTGGTGATGGCGGCGATCAGCACGTCGCCGTTGCCGATGGTGATGTCGCCCACTTCCACCGGGGGCACCGACATCGTGTGGGCCGACGGCGGCGTGGGCTTGTTGGCCTGCATCTCCAGCTCGAAGCGCGGCGCGTCCACCGGCACGGGCGGGTTGTCGGGCGGCAGCTGCACCTGGCCTTCGTCGGTGGAGGCGCGCCCGACCAGGTGCCGCGTCATCAGCACGTCGTTCGACTTGTTGAAGCCGTTCTCCGAGATCGGCTTGGAGAACAGCGCCTCGAAGGTGCTCGCCACCTTGCCGAGGTCGATGCGGTCCTGCGGGCGCTTGGGACCCGACAGGCTGGGCGTCACGTCGCCGAGGTCCAGCCGCACGACCTGCGAGTAGTCGATCTCGCCGGGCATCGGCACGCCGAACATCTCCTGCGCGCGGAAGTAGGCTTCCAGCATGCGGACCTGGTCCTTGCTGCGGCCGGTGCCCTCGAAGTACTCGATGGTGCGCTCGTCGACCGGGAAGAAGCCCATGGTCGCGCCGTACTCGGGCGCCATGTTGCCGATGGTGGCGCGGTCCGGCACCGCGATGCTGCGCGTGCCTTCCCCGAAGAACTCCACGAACTTGCCCACCACCTTGTGCTTGCGCAGCAGCTCGGTGACCGTGAGCACCAGGTCGGTGGCCGTGCAGCCTTCGCGCAGCTTGCCGGTGAGCTCGAAGCCCACGACGTCCGGCGTGAGGAAGTACACCGGCTGCCCCAGCATCGCGGCTTCGCCCTCGATGCCGCCGACGCCCCAGCCGACCACGCCCACGCCGTTGATCATGGTGGTGTGGCTGTCGGTGCCGACCAGCGAGTCGAAGTAGCAGACGCCGTCGTCACGCTGGTGGATGCCGCGCGCCAGGTATTCCAGGTTCACCTGGTGCACGATCCCGAAGCCGGGCGGCACGACCCCGAAGGTGTCGAAGGCCTGCATGCCCCACTTCATGAACTGGTAGCGCTCCACGTTGCGCTGGAATTCCAGTTTCATGTTCAGGTCCACGGCGTCCTTGCGGCCGTAGTAATCGATCATCACCGAGTGGTCCACCACCAGGTCCACCGGCACCAGCGGCTCGATGCGGTTGACGTCCTTGCCCAGGCGCTGCGCCGCGCTGCGCATGGCGGCCAGGTCGGCCAGCAGCGGCACGCCGGTGAAGTCCTGCAGCACCACGCGCGCCACCGTGAAGGGGATCTCCGCGGTGCGCTCGGCGTTGGGCTGCCAGTTCGCGACCTGCGCGACGTGCTCGGCCGTCACCTTCTTGCCGTCGCAGTTGCGCAGGACCGATTCGAGCACGATGCGCAGCGACACCGGCAGCCGCTTGATGTTGGGATATTGCTGGGTCAGCTTGGGCAGGGAATAGAACTTTCCGTGCAGGCCGACTGCGGCCTTGAACCCCTGGAGCGTTTCCGCGAATGCGTGAGCCATTCTCTCGACCTCTCGTTGTTGCTTCGCGGGATTGTGCCCGGGACCGTGGTTACGGGGCGTGTGCGCCGGAAGCAAAGACGCGGGCTATCGCGGTGATTTCCGCCTCGTCGTTCCAAGCGAGGTCGGAGGCGAGCAGCAGGCGGCTCAGGAGGAAGCCGACGTTCACGCCCAGGAACTGGCGCACCAGCTGCTCGGCCGTGACGTCACGGCGCAGTTCGCCGCTGCGCTGCAGCTGGGAGAACAAGGCCAGCAGCGGCTCCCACACGGCCGGGCGCCAGTGCGTGGCGAAGTGTTCGCGCACCTTCGCGTCGCGCAGCAGCTCGGCCACCAGCAGGCGCGTGAGCTCCGGAGCCGTGGCGAGCGCCTGAAGGCGGGAGGACAGCAGCGCGCGGTGCCAGGCCTGCAGGTCGCCGGCAAAGTGCGAGATGGCCGCCGTCAAGCCTTGCAGCGACAGGGGCGCGAGGTGGGCCAGCACCGCCTCTTCAAGAACGGCACGCACGAGTGCCTCCTTGCTGCCGAAGTGCTTGAAGAGCGTGCGCTCGGTCGTCTGCGCCGTGGCGGCGATTTCGCGGGTGGTTGTCGCCGCCACCCCTTGGCGCGCGAAGAGCTGCGCGGCGGCCCAGAGGATCTCCGCGGTGCGGGCGTCCGAGCGCGGGCGGCCGCCGCGGCCGGTGGAAGTGGACATGACCCTGAGTATAGCGGTGGCTTTACTTTCGGCTCCCTGGTTTGTATAGTGCCTGCACTACTTCAACACGGAACCTGCCATGCACTCCCTTGCCCTCGCCGCTTACCAGTCGCTGCCGGTCCCCGCCGCGGCGCCCGCATCGCGCCCGGTGGCTGTCTACCCCGCAACCTACCGCGGCTTGCCCGAGCCGGTGGCGCTGCCCTGGGCGCTGAAGCCGCTCGGCTCGGCGGAGTGCGGCATCGACCGGCTGGCCGACGGCCGCGCCCGCTACTGGATCCGCCACGAAGTGCTGCAGGGCGTCACGCCCCGCATGCTGGCGTGGTGGTTCGCGCATCTCGAGGGCGACGTGCTGGTGCAGGGCCGGCGCATCAACCGCTACCGCCTCTGGCACCCGTACGACCACGTGCACGCCAGCTACGCCAGGCGCCTGCCCGATGGAAGCATCGGCCCCGGCGCGGTCATTCGCCTGAAGGAAGTGCTGGGCACCAACCCGAATTTCGTCGTGGACGTGACCACCGAGATCGAGAAGCTGGACGAGGAAGGCTTCATCCACAACCCGATCGTCCATGGCGTGCGCGGGCTCGCGCGCATGGAGTACACCTTCACGCCGGTGCCAGGCGGCACCTTGTACGAGAACGCCCTGGTGATCGGCCGCGCCGGCGCCGGCGCCCGCTGGCTGGACCCGCTGCTGCATCGCGTCGCCTTTCCGCCCGGCAAGGGCCAGGCCTGGCTGCGCCACAACATCGAGGAAGTGGGGATGTTCGAGAACTTCCTGCCGGCGCTGTACGAGCAGGAGACCGGGCTCGCAAGCTAGCGTGGCAGCTAGCCGGCCGCGCGCGGCAGGTAACGCACCGACAGCACGCCCTCGATGGCGCGCAGCGCTTGCAGCACCCGATCGTCGACCGCGCTGTCCACGTCCACCAGCGTGTAGGCCATCTCGCCGCGCGACTTGTTGACCATGTTGTGGATGTTCAGCCCGGCGTGGGCCATGGCGGTGGAGATCTGTCCCAGCATGTTGGGCACGTTGGCGTTGGCGATCGCGATGCGCCAGTCGGTGCCGCGGCTCATGCTGGTCTCCGGGAAGTTCACCGCATTGCGCACGTTGCCATTTTCGAGGAAGTCCCGCAGCTGCTCGACGACCATCACCGCGCAGTTGTCCTCGGCCTGCCGGGTGGAGGCGCCCAGGTGCGGCAGCGCGATCACGCGCGGGTGGCCGAGGATCACCGGGTTGGGAAAGTCGCACACGTAGCAGCCCAGCTGCCGTGCGCCGAGCGCGGCGACCGCCGCGGCGTCGTCGACCACCCCTTCCCGGGAGAAATTCAGCAGCACCGCATGTTCGGGCAGCAGGCGCAGGTTCTCGGCGTTCAGCAGGTGGCGCGTCGCCTTGACCAGCGGCACGTGCAGCGTCACGAAGTCGGCGGTCTTCAGCACGTCGTCGACGCTGGTGGCCCGCTGCACCTGCGAAGGCAGGCTCCAGGCGGCGTCGACGGTGATCTCCGGATCGAAGCCGCGCACCTGCATGCCGAGCTTGATCGCCGCGTCGGCCACCAGGCAACCGACCTTGCCCAGGCCGATGACGCCCAGCGTCTGGCTCGCCAGCTCGAAGCCGGCAAAGGCCTTCTTGCCTTCCTCGATGCTGCGTTCCAGCGCCGGGTCGGCTGCATCGAGGCCGGCCACGAAGCGCTGCGCCTCGGGCAGGTGGCGCGCGGCCATCAGCATGCCGGCCAGCACCAGTTCCTTGACCGCGTTCGCGTTGCCGCCGGGCGCGTTGAACACGGGCACGCCGCGCGCGTCCATCGCCGGGACCGGGATGTTGTTGGTGCCGGCACCCGCGCGCGCGATGGCTCGCACGGAAGCGGGGATCTCCATCGCGTGCAGGTCCGCGGAGCGGACCAGGATGGCGTCGGGCGCGGCGATGTCCTTGCCCGTGCGAAAGCGGCCGGCCGGCAGCCGGTCGAGTCCAGCCTTCGAGATCTGGTTGAGGACGAGGATCCCGAAGCCGGGATCGCTAGCCATGTTGCTGCTCGAACTCGCGCATGTACCGCACGAGCGCCTGCACGCCTTCGATCGGCATGGCGTTGTAGATCGATGCGCGCATGCCGCCCACGGAGCGGTGGCCCTTGAGCTGCACCATCCCGCGGTCCTTGGCGCCCTTGACGAAGGCATCGTCGAGCGCAGCATCCTTGAGCCAGAAGGTCACATTCATCAGCGAGCGATCCTCCATGGCG
>DATAGN010000499.1:0-4834 GCA_036263715.1 Ramlibacter sp. | reverse complement strand
CATCTCGCAGGCGATCGGGATGTCGGCCGCCGTGAGTGCATCGCCGGCCACGAAGCGGTGCTGCGCAAGGTGCGCTTCCAGCAGGTCCAGCAGGGGCTGGGTCGCGGCGACCGAGCCGGCGATCGCCCGGGTGTCGCGCCGGCCTTCCGGCACCCGGATCAACTGGATGAAAGCGTCGCGGCCGGCGGGGTTGAGCGTGGTCTGCTGCCAGTCCATCCAGCGCTCCACGTCGAAGCGCTCGCGCAGGTCCTGCGAAAGCAGCCGCCCGTGCCTGGCGCACAGGTAGCGCACGATCACGTTCGACTCCCACAGGACGAAGCCGTCGTCGTCGATCGTCGGCACCATGGCGTTGGGATTGCGCACCAGGTACTCGGGCGTGCGGACGATGCCGTAGCTGGCGCCGGCGTCGATGCGCTCGAACGGCAGCTCCAGCAGGCGCGCGGCGAGCACCACCTTGCGCACGTTGATGGACGACATGCGGCCCCAGATGGTCAGCATGCGCCGCTCCGCAACGCCTCGCGCACCGTCGCCGCCAGGATGGCGATGCCGCGGTCGATCTGCTCGCGGGTGGCCGTGACGAAGGACAGGCGCAGCGCGCGCGGATCCGCGTCACCGACGTAGAAGGGCTGGCCCGGGACGAAGGCGACGCCGCGCTCCACCGCCAGCGGCAGCAGTTTCGTTGCATCGACCCCCTCGGGCAGGCGCGCCCACAGGAACATGCCGCCCACCGGCACGTTCCATTGCACGTCCAGGTCCTTCATCTCGCGCTGCAGCGCTTGCAGCATCGCGTCGCGCTGCGCCTTGTACAGCGCCCGGATCCGGGGCACGTGGCGATCGAGGAAGCCGTCCTTCATCACCTCGACCACCACGCGCTGGTTGAAGCTGGGGCTGTGCAGGTCCGCGGCCTGCTTCGCCTGCAGCAGCTTGGGCGCGACGTGCGAAGGCGCGACCAGGAACCCGAGGCGCAGGCCCGGCGCGAGCACCTTGGAGAACGAGCCGAGGTAGATCGAGCCTTGCGGATTGCGCGCAGTCAGCGGCGCGGGCGGGGGCGTGTCGAACCAGAGCTCGCCGTAGGGGTTGTCTTCCACGATGGGCAGCGCCAGCTCGCGCGCGGTCTGCACCAGCGCCTGCCGCCGCGACTCGGTCATCGTGCGGCCGGTCGGGTTCTGGAAGTTCGGCAACGCATACAGGAAGCGGGCCTTGCCGCGCCGCGCGGCGAGGTCGGCGACGTCCACGCCTTCGTCATCGCTGGCGACGCCCACCACCTGCGGCTCCATCGGCGCGAAGGCCTGCAGGGCACCGAGGTACGTGGGCGTTTCCACCAGCACTTCGCTGCCCGGGTCCAGTAGCACCTTGGCAACCAGGTCCAGGCCCTGCTGCGAGCCCGTCGTGATCAGCACCTGCTCGGGGTCGACATTCCAGGGCAGCATGGCCGCGACGGCTTCGCGCAGCGGCATGTAGCCTTCGCTGGCCGCGTACTGCAGGGCGCCACGGCCGTCGTCGGCCAGCACCTTGCTGCACGCCTGGGCGAAGGCTTCGACGGGGAAGGTCTGCGGCGACGGCAGTCCGCCCGCGAAGCTGATGATGCCCGGCCGCTCCGTGACCTTCAGCAGGTCGCGCAGCACCGAGGGGTTCATGCGCTCGGCGCGGCGCGCGAGCGTCCAGCCCGTGGCGGGCGGCAGGTCGAAGGGTTTCATCGTGGCTCCACGGCAGGGGTGAGTCGGGGTCCGGGGACGGCGGGGCGCACGGGCATCTTCTTGCCCGCGAACACGGTGGCGATGACGGCCAATGCGAAGCCGACCGTCTGCACGTCCAGGCGTTCGCCCAGCAGGGGAACGGCGAACAGCATGCTCATGAAGGGCTGCACCAGTTGCACCTGGCTCACGCGCACCGTGCCGCCGAGCGCGAGGCCCCGGTACCACGCGAAGAAGCCGATCCACATCGAGAACACGGCGACGTAGCCGAAGGCCCACCAGGCCGACGCGGGCAGCGGCGCGCGCGGCCAGCTGGCCACGGTCAACGGCACGGTCAAGGGCAGGGAAAGCACGAGCGCCCAGCAGATCACGTGGTCGGCGCGCATGTGCTGCGACAGCCGTGCGCCATACGCATAGCCGACTGCGGCACAGGCGATGGCCGCGAGCAGCAGCAGGTCCGCCCAGTGCAGCTCCACGCCCTGGCCGGACTTCAGC
The DNA here is from genome assembly GCA_036263715.1 of Ramlibacter sp. GTDB lineage: Bacteria > Pseudomonadota > Gammaproteobacteria > Burkholderiales > Burkholderiaceae_C > Ramlibacter. The sequence continues at coordinate 2,645 of DATAGN010000499.1, read as the reverse complement.
ACCGCGAACACGCCGACGAGGACGCTGCCCAGCGCGGCGCACAGCCAGAAGCCGGGAGAAGGTCGCTGGCGATGCAGCAAGGCGCCGACCAGCGCGGTGGCGAGCGGCAGCACGCCGATGATCACGCTGGCATGCACCGCCTCCACGTAGCGCATCGCCACCGACGTGAAAAGCGGAAAGCCGAACACCACACCCGCCGCCGTGATGGCCAGCGGCAGGAGATCCTGCCTGCGTGGCAGCGGCGCGCGCGTGGCCAGCAACAGCGCGGCCGAGAGCGCTCCGGCGACCGCCGCGCGGCCGAGCGCGATGAACACGCCCGACATGAGCGGCGCGTCCGGCGTGCCGACGGCCAGCCGCGTCATCGGCAGCGTCAGCGCGAAGATCGCCACGCCGACGAAGCCGATCCACAGACCCCGGCGTTCGGCCGCGTTCATACCGTCACCATCCACAAGGCCGTGCCGGTGAGCACCAGTGCCAGCACGCGGTTGAACCAAAGCAGGCGCTGGCCGTGCGCGAGCCACTCGCGCAGCAGCGAGCCCACCAGCGCGTAAGTGAAGTTGCTGCCGAAGGCGAACAGCGCCATGACGAAGCAGATGATCACCAGGCGCTCGCCGGGGTTGGGCGAAGGCGCGCCGCCCGCATTGACCACCCAGCCGGCGGTGAGCGTGAGGGCCAGCATCCAGGCCTTGATGTTCAGGAACTGCAGGCCCACGCCCTGCCAGAAGGTCACGCGCAGTCTCGCGGGATCCACCTGCGCCATCTGCCCGGCGCCGGCCAGCCGCCACGCGAGCCACAGCATGTAGGCGACGCCGGCGAGCTTGACGCCCCAGCGCAGCGCCGGCACGCCCAGCACGAGCGCGCCCAGGCCGAGGCCGCTGCCGATCATCAGCAGCGTCCAGCCGGCGGGCACCGCCACGCAGAAGCGCAGCGCGCGCTTGAGGCCACCGTTGGCCGCGAGCGCGGTGGACAGCGTGGTGTTCGGTCCCGGCGAGAAGCTCATCGCGGTGCAGAACAGCAGCAAGGCGGTCATCTCGGTGGCGCTCATGGGCGGGAAGGTTGCGCAGGCATCCGGGTCAATGTACCCTTGGCACCAGTACACGGCCAGTACACTTTTCCAGATCACGACCGGATCTGTACTGCCTGGCATGCCAGTACACGAGGAGCCTTCGATGCTGATGAAAGCCTCATCCCAGTCGCTCACCGAGCAGCTGGCCGGCCGCTTTTCCGAGCGGATCCGCAATCGCCTGCTCGCGCCCGGCGCGCGCCTGCCGTCGGTGCGGCAATGCGCGGAGCAGCACGGCGTGAGCCCGTCGACGGTGGTCGCCGCCTACGACCAGCTGCTGGCGCAGGGCCTGGTGGAAGCGCGCAAGAACCGCGGCTTCTTCGTGCGCGAGGCCGGTGCGCCCGCGAGCGAAGCCGAATCGCCGATGGCGACGCTGGCCACCGGGTGGAACGCAGCCCACTGGATCGTGGCGCGCCGGGGTCCTTCTCCGGTGAACGCGACGGCGCTCATGCGCGGCATGTTCCACAACATCAGCAACAAGCCGCAGCCCGGCATGGGCATCCTGCCGCCCGAGTGGCTGGAGTCGGACTTCCTGCCCGCTGCGGTGCGCAAGGTGGCCAGCGCCCGCAGCCTCCGGGACTGCTCGCTGCAGTACGGCGAGCCGCTGGGGGATGCGGGCCTGCGCCGCGCGCTGGCCACGAAGCTGGCCGGCCTGAGCGTGCCGGCAGCGCCGGAACAGGTGATCACCACCATTGGCGCGACGAACGCGCTGGACATCATCAGCCGCACCCTGCTGCGGCCGGGCGATCCGGTGATGGTGGAGGAGCCGGGCTGGGCGGTGGAGTTCGCGCGGCTGAATGCGCTGGGCATGCACCTGCTGCCGGTGCCGCGCCGCGCCGACGGCCCCGACCTGGAAGTCATGGCGCGTTACTGCGCCGTGCACAAGCCCAAGCTGTACGTGAGCGTGAGCGTGTTCCACAACCCGACCAGTTATTGCCTGACGCCCGGCAGTGCGCACCGGGTGCTGCAACTGGCCAACCAGCACGACTTCCACATCGTCGAAGACGACACCTACAGCCACATCGCGCCCGCGCACGCGACGCGCCTGACCGCGCTGGACGGCCTGCAGCGCACGATCTACGTGGGCGGCTTCGCCAAGATCCTGGCGCCGAACTGGCGCATCGGCTTCCTTGCGGCGCCGGCATCCCTGGTGGAGCAACTGCTGGACACGAAGCTGCTCGCGACCCTGACGACGCCGGCGCTGCTGGAAAAGGCGCTGGCGCTGTGCATCGAGCAGGGGCAGCTGCGCCGGCACTCCGAACGCATCCGCACGCGGCTGGACCTGGCACGCAGCCGCAGCGTGAAGCTGGCGCTGAATGCAGGCTGCACGTTCGCGGCGGAGCCGGCGGGCATGTTCGGCTGGGTGGAAACCGGCGTGGACACCGATGCGCTGTCGCAGCGCATGCTGGACGAGGGCTACCTGCTCGCGCCCGGGGCCTTGTTCCACGCCGAGCGCAAGCCGAGCACGCTGATGCGCATCAACTTCGCCACCACGCAGGACGCGGCGTTCTGGAAGAAGTACGCGGAGCTGGTGCGCAAGATGTGAGGTCGCAAGCGTCGGGGTTCGGCGGCGCGCTCACCT